>JADNEJ010000009.1 GCA_016292295.1 Candidatus Thiodictyon intracellulare | reverse complement strand
CGCCATTCCCCTCCCACGGCAACCGCGTGCTCGGTGGCCGCAAACTGTTGGAGGGGGTCTACCCAAGCCGCTCACGCGCCGCCTTCAGATCCGCCAGCGCCTTGCCCAACAACGCCCGCGCCTGCACAGGCGTGAGCGCCTCCAGATCGGCGTCGTCGAATTATCTGAGGCCGTGATCGCTCAGGTGCATGGTAGTGGCCTGGCGGCGCTTGCCCGCTCTCGCTTAGGAGGTTATTCCATATTCTGGCACGGCCGTCGAGCTGTGTCGCGTAGGCTTATGATCGTCCACGAGAGCTAAAAACAGGGGGGGCTAAACGGCTACAAAATTGGAGGAATTCATGAGTCGCAACGGCCATCTGGCCCAATAACAGCGAAGTTGTCGCCAAATGCCATACCAGCAAGCGTTTGATGCTACCCCCTCGGATTGACAGGGCTACCTATTGGCGATAGGATTTGGACAATAAGCACTTGTATGAATAGTCACTCCCACTCGATGGTACCTGGCGGCTTGCCGGTGATGTCATAGACGACCCGCGAAACTCCGGGGACCTCATTGACGATGCGCCGGCAGACGAGATCCAGGAACTTGTAGGGCAAGTGCGCCCAGCGCGCGGTCATAAAGTCGATGGTCTCCACCGCGCGCAGAGCGATGACATGGGCGTACTGGCGGTTGTCTCCGACCACGCCGACAGAGCGCACCGGCAGAAATACGGCGAAGGCCTGTGAGACCTTGTCGTAGAGGTCGGCCCGGTACAGTTCTTCGATATAGATGTGGTCGGCGCGACGCAGGGTCTCGGCATAGTCGGGTCGGACATCCCCCAGGATGCGTACGCCCAGGCCCGGTCCCGGGAAGGGGTGGCGGTAGACCATCTCCACGGGGAGGCCCAGTTCGACGCCGATGCGCCGTACCTCGTCCTTGAAGAGTTCCCGCAGCGGCTCAACCAACTTGAGGTTGATGTGGTCCGGCAGGCCGCCGACGTTGTGGTGTGATTTGATGACCTTCGCCTTCCCCGGCCCTGCCCCCTTGCGGGCACCGGCCGACTCGATCACGTCCGGATAGATGGTGCCCTGGGCCAGCCAGCGGACCCCGGTGATCCGGGTCGCCTCGTCGTCAAAGACCTCGATGAAGGTGCTGCCGATGACCTTGCGCTTGAACTCGGGGTCGGTCACGTCCTTGAGCGCATCCAGGAAGCGGTCGGCGGCGTCCACCCGGACTACCTTGACCCCCAGGTGGCGGGCGAAGGTGGCCATCACCTGGTCGCCCTCCCCCAGCCGCAGCAGGCCGTTGTCGACGAAGACGCAAGTGAGCTGGTCGCCGATGGCGCGGTGCAGCAGGGCGGCGACCACGCTGGAGTCGACCCCGCCCGAAAGCCCAAGTAGCACCTGCTCCCCACCGACCTGGGCGCGCACGGCATCAATGCTGTCAGCGATGATGTTGTCCGGGGTCCAGAGCCGGTCGCAGCCGCAGATTGCGTGGACGAAGCGCTCCAGGATACGCTCGCCCTGGCGGGTATGGGTCACCTCCGGGTGGAACTGAAGCCCGTAGAAGCGGCGGGCCTCATCCGCAATGCCGGCTAGCGGGGCGTTAGGGGTCTCGGCGATGACACTGAATCCGGCCGGCAGGGATTCCACCCGGTCGCCGTGGCTCATCCAAACGTCCAAGAGACCATAGCCATCGGGGCTCAGGTGGTCCTCGATGGCATCCAGCAGGCGGGAGTGACCGCGTGCGCGCACCTGGGAATAACCGTACTCGCGGTGTTCGGCCGGTGCGACCTGGCCGCCGAGTTGGGCCGTCATGGTCTGCAGCCCGTAACAGATGCCGAGCACCGGCACACCTAAGTCAAAGACCAGCGGATCGGCCCGCGGTGTCTCGGCCTCATGGACCGATTCGGGGCCGCCGGAGAGGATCACGCCCTTGGGCACAAAGGCGCGGATGGCCGCGGGCGCCATATCCCAGGAGTGCAGTTCGCAATAGACGCCCGCCTCGCGCACCCGCCGGGCGATGAGCTGGCTGTATTGGGAGCCGAAGTCCAGGATTAGGATGCGGTCGGCGTGGATGTTGGACATGGTTTTACTTAATGTTCCAGCAGGGCAAGCGGGGGAAAACGGTTACGTTGAAGACTGGGCTCGATCATGGTCCAGGCCGCCACTCAGGGGCCTTGATCACAAATCCGCCCAAGCCGCCCAAGGCTGGCCGGCCCATGTGGGTTTACGCGCGCAAGAGCATGTTCAGCAAGGGAGCGGCGACGCCGGGGCTGAACAAGGTGGACGGAATTATGATCAAGGCCAACAAATTTTTCCGTTGAGGTACTTAACGGCCGTGTGGATTGAATCGCCAAAACTCATATGGATTGCTTGCGGTGGACTGCGCCTCAAGCGCAATCCACCGCAAGCAATCAATTATCGATGCGATAGTTCGGCGCTTCCTTGGTGATCTGCACATCATGCACATGGGACTCGCGCATCCCAGCGCTGCTCACCCGCACGAACTGCGGCTTGGTACGCATGTCCTCGATAGTGGCGCAGCCGGTGTAGCCCATGCCTGACCCCAGGCCGCCGACCAACTGGTGGATGACGTTGAGTACACTGCCCTTGTAGGGAACGCGGCCCTCGATGCCCTCGGGGACCAGCTTGTCCTTCTTCGCGTCCTCCTGGAAATAGCGATCACTGGACCCTTCCTTGGCACCCATGGCCCCCAGGGAACCCATACCGCGGTAGGACTTGTAGGAGCGGCCCTGGTAGATCTCCACCTCACCCGGGGCCTCGTCGGTGCCGGCGAAGAGGCCGCCGATCATCACGCTGTGGGCGCCGGCCGCGATCACCTTGGCGACATCGCCGGAATAGCGCAGGCCGCCATCGGCGATCACCGGGATGCCGGTGCCCTCCAGGGCCTCGGTGACATTGGCGACGGCGGTGATCTGGGGAACACCCACGCCGGCTACGATGCGTGTGGTACAGATCGAGTTATGCACGATCGCATTGTCGGCGATGAAACTGTGGGTCGGACAATCGACTTCGATGTCGTAGACGGGCAGCGCCAGATGCAACAGTTGCCGATTGAGCAGCTTCAGGACCTGATAGTCTTTGGTCAGCCGCTTTTCATGCGAAACGTTCAGACGGGCGCGGTAAGAGTCACGACAGTTTTCATCGCAGGTACTTGCCAGCCCACCGGCGGATGCTGCTTCGACATGGCAATTCGGCAAGCTGCCCTTGAGGCGCAGACAGAGCAAGCTGAAGAGTTCAACAAGCGACCGAGAGGTGTTAGTAAAATAGGTCCGCCCGTCTGCACCGATATAGCCATCGCCATCCAGAAGGCCATCGAACAGCCCTTGCAGATAGTCCAAATTGGCGCACAGCAGATCGGACGGCAACTGTTTGTCACAGCGCTTGCCGAACCGCGCCAGTAAACGCGCCCACTGGAGCGAATAGAAATGGACGTTGATGATCGCAGGTCCACGCGTCTGTACCGGTACGACCCCAGTCACCTCCTGGACACATTGGATCAGTTTAATCGCGATGGCCTGTTCATGCTCGCCAAAATACCAGGAGACCCGACCGATTTCGGAATTTCTGGACGCGGCGATGAAGGCATGACCATCGCCGAGAAAGGTTCCAAAGAGATAGCCGAGCGCGTAGGAATCCCGGATGACCATGTGATAGCGTACCAACTGCAAGTCCTTGCGAATGGCGAACTCGGTCAGATCGACGTCGAGACGCTCGGGTAGCTCGAAGGCGACCTGGCGCGGAAACAGGCAGGTACTGCGTTCGACTTCACCGATGGCGCTCCAGCTGATTTTCGAGGCACCCTGTCGCGTGGGTCCGTCCAACACGTTGGCATAGCCTTTTAATGTCGCCGTCGCCGCGCTGGTCGTAGCGAGATCGCTCGTGAGATAGCGATGGTCAGGCGTGGCAAGCGTGCCCCAGAGTGAGGCGGTGTGGCGGATTTGCATGACCTCGCGCACCCCCGTGCACCAGGCCTTCACGACCGTCACCGGTTGCCCATCCCGATTGATTACCCGATCACTGGGGCGGACATCCTCGATGTTCCGGTAGCTGGCATCAGCCATCAAGATGCGTGTGCCAGCCGCGAAACAGCCAGGCCCGATCCCGACCTTTACCGCATCCGCACCGGCCTCGGCAAGCGCTCGGGCGGCGTCCGCGGTGGCGATGTTGCCGCCGACGACCTGGACTGCCGGAAAATTCTTTTTGACCCAGGCGACTCGGTCCAGGACGCCCTGGGCGTGACCGTGGGCGGTGTCGACCACGATCACGTCCACCTCGGCCTCCACCAGGGCGGCGACCCGCTCGTCCGTACCCCGACCGACACTCACCGCCGCCCCGCAGCGCAAGCGCTCGTGGTGGTCGCGCGACGCCTTGGGGAAGTCCTTCGCCTTCTGGATGTCCTTTACGGTGATCAGTCCGCGCAGCTCGAAGCGGTCGTTGACTACCAGCACCTTCTCGATGCGGTGCTGGTGCAGGAGCCGCACCACCTCCTCGCGGCTGGCCCCCTCCTTGACCGTCACCAGGCGCTCCTTGCGGGTCATGATAGCGGAGACCGGCTCGTCCATGCGGGTCTCGAAGCGCAGGTCGCGGCCGGTGACGATACCGACCAGCTTGCCGTGCTCGGTAACCGGGACGCCGGAGATGTTGTGCGCCCGGGTCTGGCGCAGAACCTCGCCCACCGTCACGTCAGGCGACACGGTGATGGGGTCGCGGATGATGCCGCTCTCGTACTTCTTGACCGACAGCACCTCCCTCGCCTGACGCTCCAGGCTCATGTTCTTGTGGATGATGCCGATGCCGCCCTCGAGCGCCATGGCGATCGCCAGGCGCGACTCGGTCACCGTGTCCATGGCAGCCGAGACCAGCGGGATTCGCAGCACGATGGCGCGGGTCAGCTTGGTCTGGAAGCTGACCTCATGGGGCAACACCAGGGAATGGGCGGGGACGAGCAGGACGTCGTCGAAGGTCAGTGCTTCCTGGATCAGGCGCATGGCTCAGGCACTCCGAAGGGGCACGAAGGGGCGGCTACCCCGGAAAAATAACCTGTCAGTATATGTTTTCCCACTGGTTAAGTAAATTTCCGCGCATGACCAGCAGCCCGTCGCGAGACCGCGGGACCGGCCGTTTTTCCGTTGCCGCGCTCGGCTGTTGGGCGGGCAGCCGCGGCCGGCCGGCACCCTGGCGTCCAGGCCTTGAAGGCTTGAATTGGGTCCAAGCACCACGTCACCATCTTTGCGGATCATCTCATGCACGTTACCTTGGTCCATGTCCACGTCAAATCCGACCACCTCGGCGCCTTCATCGAAGCCAGCCGCGCCAATCACGAGACCTCGGTAAAGGAGCCGGACAACCGGCGCTTTGACATACTCCAGAACCCAGCCGACCCCGGCCACTTCGTTCTCTATGAGGCCTACTGCAGCGCAGCGGACGCCGCCGCGCACAAAGAGACCGCGCACTATGCCCGGTGGCGCGATACCGTCGCACCCATGATGGCACAGCCGCGCCAGGGTGTGCCCATGAACGGATTTTTCCCGCAGGCTGACATGATCTCGACTTTGGCCATTTTAGGCGACCCCGATCATCGTGCCAGCCGCAACCGGCAA
>JADNEJ010000303.1 GCA_016292295.1 Candidatus Thiodictyon intracellulare | reverse complement strand
CTTGATCACAAATCCGCCAAAGGCCGGCCGGCCCATGTGGGTTTGCGCGCGCAAGAGCATATTCTACAAGGGAGCGGCGACGCCAGGACTGAACAAGGTGGGCGGGATTATGATCAAGACCCGCAATCGCAGCACCATTCAAAATTAGGTGTACTTGGTCTGGCACAGCAGCAGTCCGGTCGCGCCGACACCGGGCTGAGTCAGCGCGATTTCATCGCGGGCGTTGTGCGCCCGCGACACCGACAGGCGGCCGTCAACGCCTGGCCGCACCCCGCACAGCACGTCGGCCGACGGGGCTGCTCGGCGCCCACCGGCAGATGCTGGGTACGGCTGTGCCTCGGGGTCTCCGGGCGCCGACCGAGCGGTGCGCCGGCGAGCGTGCGCCGCGAGCCCTGGCGGCGGCACCACAGCCGGCTCATCGGCGCCGCTGGGGGTGTCCGCCGCATCCGCTACGTCCCCTGACACCGCGGGAACATCGGCCTCGCCAGCGGGTGCTTCCTGACCGCCATTCCCCTCCCACGGCAACCGCATGCCCGGTGGCCGCGAACTGTTGGAGGAAGTCTACACAAGCCGCTCGCGCGCCACCTTCAGATCCACCAGCGTCTTGCCCAACGATGCCTGCGCGGGCGTGAGCGTGACGGCGTGAGCGTCTCCAGATCGGAGTCGTCGCATTGTCTGAGATCGTGTCGCTCAGGTGCATGGTGGTGGCGTAGCGGCACTTGCCCGTTCTCGCTTAGGGAAGATTATCCCATATTCTGGCACGGCCGTCGAGCTGTATCGCGTAGGCTTATGATCGTTCACGAAGGCTAAAAACAGGAGGGGCTAAACGGCTACAGTCCAACTGGCGTCCGATTCCCACGACCGGGGGTTCCAGGCCAAAGTGGGTGAATATCACCAACGCCAGACCCAAGGCGAGCAGAACCGTTGGGAGTCGGCAGGCGCGCCAGAGGATCACGAGCGCCAGGGCGAGTGCGCCCAAGACGATCTGCGCGCGATTCCACGTTTGGAATAGGACCCGGTTTAACTCGGCCGCGTTGACCCATAGCGGGCTGGTCTTCTTGGCCGCGGTGTCCCGGGGATCAAAGCCGGCCTGTTGAGCGAGTCATCGGGTTACGCGCGAACAAGTCCTCGAAACCAGAAAAATTATAAGACACGTCGGCCCCGACGAGCACTGAGCCGCCGAGCCAGATACCGAGGAGAAACGCGCGCAGGGAATGGTTCTTCATGGTGCGAGCACTTATGGAGTTACGCAGCGGTAGAGCCCCACCAGGGCCTGGCATCTTCAGCCCTTACCCTTCTGGTCCTTTTCGACCGGCGTGCCGCTCGGCGCCGGCGCCGCCGTGCGCTTGTCACCGCAGGGCACATAGCCGGAGATGGCGGGACGCCCGGCGGCCAGGGCACGCTCTAGTGATTCGCAGATGGTGCGCATCACCTTGACCCGCGTATAGGGCTTGTCGTTGCCCTCCACCAGGGTCCAGGGGGCGTGCTGGGTACTGGTGCGTGCCACCATCTCATTGACGGCCTCCTTATAGGCAGGCCATTTCTCGCGATTGCGCCAGTCGTCCGCGGTGATCTTGTAGCGCTTGTAGGCGGTCTCCTCCCGATCCTGGAAGCGCTTGAGCTGCTCGTCCTGGTCGATATGAATCCAGAACTTGAGCAGTACTATGCCGCTGCCGACCAGTTGCTCCTCGAAGCGGTTGATTTCGGAATAGGCGCGGCGCCATTCCGTATCGCTCGCGTAGCCCTCTACCCGCTCCACCAGGACGCGCCCATACCAGGAGCGGTCATAGATGGTGATGTACCCAGCGCGCGGTACCTGCCGCCAGAAGCGCCACAGATAGTGATGCGCCTTTTCCTCGTCGGTGGGGGCAGCGACCGGAATGGTCCGGTACAGGCGGGCATCAATGGCGCTGGTGATGCGACGGATGGCCCCACCCTTGCCGCCCGCGTCCACTCCTTCAAACATCAGCACCGTGGAGCGCTTGGCGTTATAGGCATACCAAGCCAGCTCATTGATCTCCTTCTGGAGTTCAGTCATCCGCGTCTTATACTTGGGGGTCGCCAGAGACTTGGACAGGTCCAGCTTATCCAGCACGGTAATCTGGGCTTGGGCGCCGCTCGGCATGTCCAGACTACCGGTGGCGGCGCCCTGGTTAGGTGCGCCGCCGGGGTCACTCAGGCGGGTACGGATGGCGTGCAGCAGGGTCTTACCGACCGTCAGGTCGCGGTAGCGCGTGTCCTTCGCCTCGACCAGATGCCAGGGCGAGATGCCCTGGTCGGTGTGCTGTACGACGCGCTCGGCGACCTGCTCGAAAACCCGGTAATGCTCCGAGAACTTGGCCTTTTGCGGCATCATCTTCCAGCGGCTGCGATCATCCCGGGACAGGGCATTGAGGCACGCCTTCTGATTCTCCTCGGACATATGGAACCAGAACTTGACGATGAGAGCGCCGTCCTGGATCAGCATCCGCTCGAACTCGACGATCCGGTTCAACTCCGCATCCAGTTCCGCATCGTTGCAGTGATCCTGGAAACGGTTTTCGATCGGGGCCGCGTACCAGCCGCCGAACAGGATGGTAATGTCGCCGCGCGGCGGCAGCGTGCGCCAGAAGCGCCAGTAGCGAGGCCGGGCGCGCTCCTCGTCGGTCTCATCCCAGAAGGCGAAGGTCTGCACGCCGCGGGTGTCCAGCCACTCATTGAGCCGGTTGACCACCTCACCCTTGCCCGCGCCCTCCACTCCGGAGACCAGCACGACCACCGGGATATTGGTCTCGCGCAGCTCACGCTGGGCCTCCAGGAGCAGGGTGCGCAACTCCTCCTGTTGCTCCTTGAAGTCCTCTTTGCTGACCGTACGCCCAACTTTAGTCGCTTCAAACATGGGGCTTGATTCTCCTCAGACGAGTTGGCCCTCGGGCCGAGGGATGGAGCGCGGACGCCCCTGCGCATCCACCGCCACGTAGACGAAGACCGCATGGGCCGCGTGGCGGCGGCTCTTGGGGTCGGGCTCGCCCTGGGCCCAGACATCGACCTCGACGCTGATGGAGGTGTTGCCGATATGCAGCATGCGGGCGTGCAGTTCCGTCAGGTCACCCACCAGCACCGGCGTGACGAAGCGGAACTCCTTGACCGCCACCGTGGCTACCCGCCCCTGGGCCGCCTCGATTGCGATAGTACTGCCGGCCACGTCCGCCTGGGACATGATCCAGCCGCCAAAGATGTCACCATAGGCGTTGGTGTCCGCTGGCATGGCGACCACGCGGATCGCCAACCGCCAGGCGTCCAAGCGCCGAGGTTGCGGTTGGGTCGGGTCGCTCATGAGCGCACCCCGCGCGAGCGCTCGTCAAGGTATAGGGGCTGCGTGCACGGGGGCTTCATGTCTAGGGTCATCAGTCCATCCTCGTTGATCCAGGGCCGTTTGGCGGCCTTTACGGTGGATCATCGCATATCCGGCGGGGTTGGTCAGCCTGATCGGACCGCAAGCTGGGGTTGGCGATTGATGCGGCTTCCCGCTCCAAACCCGAGGCAGGATGCCGCGGCTCCCGGGTCGCAGTCGGGGACCGACGATTGATGCGGCTACCCCACCGGCTTTTACCCTACAATACGCGCGAGACCGTTGGCGAGCCGTCGCGATCGGGGCCTCGAGTGACCTGGCCGCGGGCGCGGGGTCCCCGGGGTTCGCGTTGGTGCGACCAAGTCGTTCGAAGGGTCGCACCGTCTCCCGCTGCCCCGCCCGTGCGGCGGTTGGCATGCGGGGCCAAGTCATCCGTAAATATGAGGCTAAATGCGCGTATGTCATCCGAAAAACCGAGGATCTTGGAGAGCGGGGCGGTGACGGCGGGGGTGGTTGCCGTGGGCTTTTCCGCGGCCCTTGTATATATCCTGGCCAACAAATTCGCGCCGATCGCGGCCCCAGCCGATCCCGCCGCCCTGGCGGCGCGGCTCCAGCCGATCGGCAAACTCAAATTGGCCTTCCCGCCGACCCCCTTAGTCCCAGCGGCGCCGGCCACAGACGCGACGGTCCCGATGCCGGCTGCCGTCGAGCAACCGGCCCCGGCAGCCGCGAATGAGCCCGCCACGGCCCCCGCCGTAACCGAACCGGCGGCACCGGGCGCAACGCAGGCCGCCGTCACGGTGGCGCCGACTCTGAAGGAAGCGGCCGTGAGCACGGCCTTGGAGACGTCGGTGACCGGGACTAACCCGCTGTTGCCCGCGCCTGACGCCTCAGGCACGCCCGCCACCCCGGCGGCACCCGTCGTGGCCGCCCCGGTTGCGGAACCCGCTCCGGTCGTTACCGTGCCGACGCGGGGCGCAACGCCGACTGAGACTACGGCGGTTCCCGCGCCCGTCGTAGCTGCGCCCGCCCCGGCCCCAGCCCCGGTCGTCGCGGCGCCCGCGCCGGTCGCGGCCCCCGTGATCAAGGCCCCCACCGCCAAGGTTGCGCCCCCCGCCGCACCGCCGCCCGCGACCTGGTCGCCGGCCGCGCTACTGCCCTGGAATCGCACCCCCGCGTCCGGGTACTGAGCGCCCGGTCGCCCTGAGGCCGCCGCTGACGCGGTGGACAACACCGGCGGGGCAAAGACGCCCCGCCAACCTCGCCCAAGGCCCAAGCCTGGAACCCGCGGGCCGCCAATGCCGCGCGGGCGAACGAGTCACCGGATCCGGACGCCGATGCCGCCGGAGCCCTAAGAACCGCCGTAAGGAATCCCAGCCGGTGGACCAGGAGCGCTCGTTTGCCCAGGGGTGCTGCCGCTCGAGCGGTGCCGGATTGCCGCCGCTGGAGATGCTTGTGCCCAGCGCGCGCCGCAGGCGGTCGATTACATCCGCGGCCAGCCGGGGGTTGCCTTTGGCATCGTAAGTAGCAGGCGATCTCCAGCAGCTTGGACTTGGCGAGCAGGGTCTGCTCGGTCCCGAAATGCTGTTCCGCGAACTTGAGATACAGGTCCGCCGCCAGGTGTAACCGGCCCTCCGCGTGGTGCTGTAAGGCCATGCGCATCATCAAGTCGCGAGCGGCACTGTCGGGGTCTCCGGCGACGCTCGTGCAGCGCGCCTCAGGCTCCGCCGGAGCGCGCCGTGTGTGGGGCTCGATCCACACCTGGGGCACCCAGGCCGGGGCCTGACCATCGCTGCTCAGAACCTCGGCGATCAGGGATGCGACGACCTCCAAGAGCACCAGGTCGCAGCGGACGAAGCGCTTGTGATTGGGTCGCCGTTGCGCCGCCCGCACCCCGATCGGCAACCGCAATGAAGGCGATCTGGTCGGGCGGCAGCGTATCCGTGGTCAGGGCCGGGTCGGCCGGCGCGGCGTCCGGGCTGGCGGCCAATGCCGACTCACCCGCCGCGAAAACCCTTCCGCACACCCCCTCGCCGATCGCGTAACAGCCCTCTTCGAGCCTCAAAATAGGGTCAGGCTCAGGACCTGTAGCAAAGTGTAGGAGCTGGCGTCAATATTCATTCGTTTTTTCAAAATCGCCACCAATATGTATACATAGCTAATGCCAAACTTTCTTTTTCCTCACCGACTGGTTACTTCAAAATTCTTCGTCAGCAAGGAGCGCAAGTCGCTCTGGCACTCACCCGGGTTGCTGAAGAAGTCAGCGCAGGCTTTACGAAACCCGTCAAATGATTCGTAGCTCGACTTTGGCCATTTTAGGCGACCCCGATCATCGTGCCAGCCGCAACCGGC
>JADNEJ010000609.1 GCA_016292295.1 Candidatus Thiodictyon intracellulare | reverse complement strand
ACTTCGGCGACCTGCTCTGCCGACCAGCCGCCCGCCAGCGACACGACCACCTTGATGCGGTCGGCCTCGCGCTGGTCGCGCGTACGCCGGTGAGCGGCACACAGCTCGGCGAGTTGTTCGGTGAAGAGGGCCTAGTCGAGCATAGGGACGATAATATATCGACGTCGGCCGGTTACGCTAGGGGTCTTGAGCGAAAATCTCAGATGAGGCATATATACATCCTGACGAAAGTGAAGTCAGATTTTCATTTCCTCAGGTATATACGGTTGGGAGCACGGGAAGCCGAACGTCCGCCGAGGCTCGCGGCGCATAGCGTCTGACACAGGCGTGACACCGCTCCAACGGAGCGGTGTCACGAGAGGGGGCTGGAGCGGGGCCCGCCCCCTGTGCGGGGCTAGACGCCCCGCCTCCGTTAGGGTAACGCGTCGCCGGGCCGCCGCACCGCGACCTTGAGCGTTACAAGTTCTTCCGCGCTGGTGGGGTGGATGGCGACGGTATCGTCGAGATCCGCCTTGGTGGCGCCCATCTTGAGCGCAACGGCGAAGCCCTGGAGCATCTCGTCGACCCCGTCGCCGATCAGGTGGATGCCGACCACGCGCTCTTCGGGACCGGCGCAGACGAGCTTCATGGCGGTCTGAGGGCCGTGCTCGTTGAGAGCATAGCGCATGGGCCTGAAGCGGGTCTCGTAGACCGTCAGGGTGTCACCGTAGCGGGCGCGGGCCTCGGGCTCGGTGAGGCCGACCCGGCCGACCGGGGGGTGGGAGAAGACCACGGTAGGGACGTTGTCGTAGTCGAGTTTCAGATCGGTCTCGCCGTTGAAGAGGCGCCGGGCTAGGCGGCGACCGGCGGCGATGGCGACAGGGGTCAAGGGTTCGCGGCCAGTGACGTCACCGATGGCATAGATGCCTGCTACGTTGGTGTTCTGGAAGGAGTCGACCTTGATGAGTCGGTTAGGCGCGACCTCGACCCCGGCCGCCTCCAGGCGCAGGTCGGCGCTGTTGGGCGCCTGGCCGACGGCCCAGATAATGGTGTCGAAGTCGGTCAGCGGCTCGCCGGTGCGCGGGATCAGCGCCAGCCCGTCGGCTCGTCGCTCCAGCGCCGCGACCTCGAACTGGAGGCCCAGGCGGATACCTTCTTGGCTCATGGTCTGGGCCAGTGCCTCGCCGACCATCGGGTCGAAGAGCCACAGTACCCGCTCCTCCAGGGTGACCACGGTCACCTCGGACCCCAGTGCGCGTAGCACGCCGGCAAGTTCGACGCCGACATAGCCGCCGCCGATGATCGCCACACGGCGCGGCTGCTGCGCCAGTTCAAAGAATCCGTCCGAGGTGATGCCAAGCTCGGCCCCGGGCACCCGCGGGACCAGGGGGCGGTTGCCGGTGGAGATTACGATGTGGTCGGCGCTGTAGCGGTTGCCGTCGACCTCAACGGTGCAGGCATCGACCAGGCGGGCGTGGCCGCTGATGTTGGTGATGCCCTCCTGCTTCACATAGCCGTCCCAATAGTTGTTGATGCCATCGACGAACTGGTTGCGCCCGGTAACCAGGGCCGACCAGTCGAAGTACTGCTCCTTGGTGCGCACGCCGAAGCCGGCTCCGTCGCGCACCGCCTGGGCCAGTTGCGCCGCGTACCACATGACCTTCTTGGGCACACAGCCGCGATTGACACAGGTGCCGCCCAAGGGTCCGGGGTCGATGACCGCGACCCGCCGCCCCAGCTGGGCGGCCTGCTCAACCGCCGCCAGTCCGCCGCTGCCGCCGCCGATGGCGATCAGATCGAAGTGTTGGCTCATTGCGTGGTGCTCCGGGGGTTAGGAATCGGCTCACGCGAAGATGCAAAAAATCAAGAACGAAGTGGCTGTGCCGGCCAGGCAATCCCTGGGGTGCCCTTGATTACAACTCCGCCCAAGACGGGCCTGCCCATGTGGGTTTGCGCGCGCAAGACCATGTTCTGCATGGGGGCAGCGACGCCTGGACTGAACAAGGTAGGCGGAATTATGATCAAGGCCCCTGGGGTGAACGGCGTACCGCTGATATCGAACCTAATGATCTTGGCGTCTTTGTGTCTTTGTGAGAAACCTGCTTCCTTCAGGCCGCGCGCTTGGCCAGCCACTCGGCCAGCTTGTCGGACCCACAGATCAACTCGCCGTTGATGTAGACCTGGGGCACGCTGGACGCCTTGGCGACCGCGCGCAGGGTCTCGTCGGTGTAGTCGCGGTTCAGCACCAGTTCCTCGAAGGCGATGCCGGCCTTCTGCAGATCGGCCTTGGCCTTGGCGCAGAAGGGGCAGCCGTCGCGGGCGAAGATCGTCACGTCCAGGGGCTTGGGTGCCTTGGGCGCCACATAGGCGAGCATGGTGTCGGCGTCGGAGACCTGGAAGGGGTCGCCCGGCAGTTCCGGCTCGATGAACATGCGCTCGGTCACCCCGTCGCGCACCAGCATGGAGTAGCGCCAGGAGCGCTTGCCGAAGCCCAGGTCCTCCTTGTCGACCAAAAGCCCCATACCGGCGGTAAAGTCGCCGTTGCCGTCCGGCAGGAAGGTGATGGCACCCGCGCGCTGGGCCTTCTGCCACTCGTTCATCACGAAGGTGTCGTTGACTGAGACGCAGACGATCGTGTCGACCCCCGCTGCCTTGAAGGCAGGGACCAACTGGTTGTAGCGGGGCACATGAGACGAGGAGCAGGTCGGGGTAAAGGCCCCCGGCAGGGAGAAGACCACGACGGTCTTGCCGGCGAATACCTGGTCGGTCGTCACGTCCACCCATTCGCTCCCCTGGCGGGTATGGAACACTACCTGAGGTACGCGCTTTCCGGTACGATCTTCAAACATTTCTGAGGTCTCCTAGGTTGCTGAACCGTGGCTCGTCAAGTCTTGGTGCGGTGATGTCCCCGCCCATTTACTGCACTCTACGGAAGGGGCAATGATCTGGAAAATGGATTATAAGTATAATAATGATCGGCCGGACCGAATCGACGGTGCCGGTGGACAATGGGCGGCCCGACCGGACGGCGATGGTGCGGTCATGGGCCTGCCCGCCCCCGGGGCCATCTGGCTGCTGCTGGACAGCAGCAGCTTCGGCGGAGTCGAGTCCCATGTGCTGGCCCTGGCCGTCGCCCTGCATGGCCGTAATATGCCGGTGCGGGTGGTCTTTCTCAAGGACCACGGCCTTCACCCCATGGCAGCGGCCCTGGCCGGGCAGGGGATTGCGTGCGATGTCTTCGCGGGCGGCTGGCAAGGACTGCGCGCTACCCTGGTCGCGGCGCCGTCCGGGCTGCTGCACATCCACGGCTACAAGGTCGGGGTTTTTGGCCGGATCGCCGCTCGCTTTGGGGGGGGGCTGTGTGAGTACCTACCACGCGGGCGAACCGGGTCCGGGAATGGTGCGTTACTACAACATCCTGAATCGGGCGACCGCCGGTCTCGCCGGCGGCATCGTGGCGGTGAGCCGGCCGATCGCCGGCCGGCTGCCCCGCCGCACCCGGGTGATCGACAACCTCGTACCCCTGGCGGCGGCGCCGACGCAGTGGACGCGGGATGCCGGGTTCGTCGGGCGGCTGAGCCTTGAGAAGTGCCCTGATCTCTTCTGCCGCTTGAGTGAGCAGGTGCCGGGGGTGGATTTCGTGGTCTATAGGGACGGCCCTCTGCGTGCCGAGCTGCAAGCCGCTCTACCCGCGGATACGCTTTGCCGGTAAGCAGCCCTCGATAGCGCCGGTCTGGGGGGCGATCGGGCTCCTGTGCATGAGCTCCCGACACAAGGGCCTGCTGCTTATTATGGCCGCGCTCGAGGCGGTTGTCCACAGGGTGCCGATGGCCGCCTTCGCGGTGGGCGGTCTGCTGAGTCTGATCGACGCGGGGCGCAACGGCTGGCTGGTGCCGCCGCTCGACCTGCCGGCCTTAGCCGCGGCGGTGCACGCCTGGGCGGACCTGGACGCGGCAGGCCGGGTCGCGCACAGCCGCGCGGCGCAGGCCACGATTGCCGCCCGCTATACGCCGGAAGCGGTCCTGCTGCGCCTCCTGGACGTCTATCGGGAGGCCGGCTGGCGCCCCGCCGCTGCCTGAGCCGCTCATGTGTATTCGCCGACACGCCGGACGCCTTCGATGCGCCCGAGGTGGCTCTGCTCACCGAGTTGGCCGACGACCTCGCGTTCGGCATCCAGACCCAAAGCACCCGCGCCGCACAGGCCCAGGAGGTGCGCCGCCTACGCAACGAGGTCAAGCGGGTGGCCCGGAGCCGCCTGGCCGCTGTCCTGCACGACGGGGTCGATCAGACCATGCAGGCGCTCAACCTGGGCTTCAAGCAGGCGCGGGCGCTGGCCGAGCGTCGCGAGGCTCGGTGACGACGGGGTCGGCTTCGACACCAGCCCTACCGGCGCGCATCCCGCGGGGCTCGGGTTGTGCATGATCCAGGAGCGCGCCGCGGGCGTCCTGGGGCGCGCCTGTGTGCGCAGCACACGCGGCAGGGGGACTGTCGTGCGCATCTGCGTTCCCCCCTGACCAGGGAGCTCATCCTGTGCCCATAGGCGTCATCCTTGCCGATGACCACGCCATCGTTCGCCAGGGGCTTGCCGCACTGCTTCAGGCCGAGCTGGATCTCACTCTGCTCGCCCAGGCCACCGACGGCGCCGCCGCCTTCCAGCTTATCGAGACTCTCAATCCCGACCTTGCCATCCTGGACCTGTCGATGCCCCAGGCCACCGGCATCGAAGTCGTGCGCCAGGTCGAGGCCGCGGGGCTTGACACCCGCTGCCTGCTGCTCACCATGCATGATGACCCCGCCGCTGCCCTGGAGGCGCAGGAGGCGGGTACGGTCGGCTATGTCCTCAAGGACAACTCGTTCGAGGAACTGGTCCTGGCAGTGCGCAGCATTGCCGCCGGCGGGACCTTCGTTACACCGTCCATCCGAGCCAAGCTCCGCGCCCTGTAACGTAACGGCCAGATGCCTATAGCCCTGTCCCTCCGTGAGCGGGAGGTCATCCGCCTGGTCGCCCTAGGCCGCAGCAGCAAGGATATCGCCCAGGTCTTAGCCATCAGTCCGCGTACTGTTGATACTTACCGCAACCGATTGATGTATAAAATGAGATCGCACTCCGTGGCAGCCGTTGTGCGCTATGCGGTGCAAGCGGGGATGCTGCCATGTCACGAACCACCGGCTTCTTGACTCAGGAGTTGAGGCTCCGCTGCGCCTCGCCCAAGGCGTAGTTTGGAGGACCTGCCGGGCCTGGGTATACTCAAGGCAATGAAGGCGTAGGTAACCCGAATGACGCCGCCGGGTCTCTGCCGCGCAGACCCTGCGCAACGGTGATTCGGCCTCGGTTTTACCCCATTCGGCTGGCCGCCCCGTCCTATTCCGCCGTCGCGCCGAGGATGATTTCCGTGACCTTATTGCGTTCATCAAGTTTGAACACCAAGGCCTCGTAGTTCGTACCGACGCTCAGGGTGGAGCGGCTCTGTTTGCAACAAAAGCCCGTTCAAGGGCTTCAGGCGGTGGCGCCGGTCGCTAAGTCCGACAGGCTGTTAGTACCCCACGATGGAAATTCTAATGCTATTTATGGAAACATGTCGTAAGCTACTATTTTTTTAGAATTCTACTGATTTCCTGCGATGCCCTTACTGCGTGCTACCCCCGTCCCTTTAACCGATCGTGAGCGTCGACAACTGAAGACGCTTGAACGACAACCGACCTGTCC
>JADNEJ010000418.1 GCA_016292295.1 Candidatus Thiodictyon intracellulare | reverse complement strand
CTTTGAAATAACCGGTCGGTGAGGAAACCGAAAATTTGGCATTAGCTGAGTATAACATCTGCAAGCGGGCGCTGAAGAAGGCCATCCTGCGTCGGAACAATTCGCTGTTTTATCACACCTTGAACGGCGCTAAAGTCGGCGGCCTGTTCATGAGCCTGATCCACACCACGAAACTCCACCAGGTGACCCCGTTTGATTACCTGGTCGTCCTGCAGCGCTATCCGGCCGCGGTGGCACTCGCCCCGCCGGCCTGGATGCCCTGGAATGATACCACCGCGCTAGCGCGCCTCGCCGCCGAACTGACCGCTCCGGCCCAGTGCCGCCCCCACACCGCCACGCCAACGTCCCGACCACCAGCGTCGGGGCACTAGGTCACGGGCGAGCGCGGGCAGGCAGACTTCATCCCAGTTTGGTCCTGGCGACTCACCCGCACAGCGAACAGCGACAACGTCGGGCCTTCCTTTCGCCAAAGACGCAGGGCTCCCACGCTACTGGAACCGCGCTCGGAATCCATGCAGCCTTGCCGAAAGGACACGGCGGCCGTGCGGTATCAGGAACAGATCCAGCGCGACCTAGTGGAGTCGCGCGAGCGCGAGACCATCGGCCACTTGGCGAGTGGTGTCGCTCACAATTTCAATAACCTACTGGTTGTCATCGACGCCAACATCTATTTCTTTGGGATCGGCTTGCCTGGGACCGACACCGACCACGAACTGTGCCAGGTCTTTGAGGATACCCAAAGCGCACTGGGTTAGGCCAAGGTCATCACCTCCGAGATGCTCTCCTTGAGCCGCGCCGGGGGGGCCCGCTGGGGCCGGTGGACCTGCAAGAGACGGTCGCCGAGTTTGTGCGCATCCTGCGGCAGGTCCTGTCCCCGGGCATCCGCCTGAGCGCCACCATCCCGTCGGGACTCAGGGCGCGCACCAACCGCAGGCTTCCTGCAGGCGGTACTGCTCAATCTCGCGCTCAACGCCCGCGACGCTATGCCCTCGGGCGGCAAGCTGCGCATCGAGGCCGCGCCCATCGCCTGGAGCGATGGCACCCCCCTGGCGGTCGGGACCCTCTCGGCCACGGACTGCGTGGAGCTGCGGGTGACCGTTACCGGCAGCGGCATTGCACCCGCCATCCTCTCGCACATCTTCGACCCGCTCTTTTCCACCAAGGCCAAGCAGCGCGGCCACGGGCTCGGGCTCTTTTATGGTACAGGAGTTCATTGCCCGCTCCGTGGCCGGGCTGGCGGTGGAGTCGCCCCCGGATTGCGGCACCAGGTTCCGACTCCTGTTGCCGACGGTGGCCGCGCAAGTGCCGGAACCCGGCGCCGACCCGAAGTCCGGGTCCCCCAGCCGGCGCCGGCGCCGCGGGTGAGGGATGCGCCGGGCTGCCCCCGGGCCTGCGCATCCTGGTGGTGAATGACGACCCGCGGGTGCGGGAAGCGGTCGTCCGGCTGCTCGGCCTGGACGGCGTGGACCTGAGGCAGGCGGAAAATGGCCAGGCGGCACTCGCGGTCCTGGCCCAAGACTCCGGATTCGATCTGGTACTGTCCGACATCGCCATGCCCGCCCTCGACGGGATCCGGCTCTACCGGTACCTGTCGCGAGAACGACTCGAACTGCCGGTTATCCTGATGACCGGCCAGGACAGCAGCCAGGCCAACAACGACGACCTGCTCGAGCTGCTCCTGGTCCTGCACAAGCCGCTCGACCCGGCGGCCCTGCGGGCGGCGATCCGCGCCCGAGTCGCGCCCGCCCCCGTTGGTAGAAGCAGAGTCACGATTGGCGCGGGGGATCCACACGATTATTAAACAGCGACCCAAACAGAACCTCGCTAAACGATAACGGGCCCGGTGAAAAATTCGCGATAGACGGAGGCGTCGAACAGCGCCTCGATGCGCAGGATGCGGCCCCGCTCGACGTGGGTCCACTGGACGGCGTCCACGGAGAGCTTCTCCGAGATCTGAATGCGGTAGGTGAGAAAGTGACAGACGTCCGGGCCATCCACGAAGACTTTGCGAATCTGCACGGACTGGATGATCCCGCTCGCGTGGGCGTTATACTGGATGAAATGGTCGGCGCAGTCGAACTCGGCGATCGGACTGCGAAAGCTGAATCCCTGGTCGGCGAGGAACGCGCGCGCCCGCTCGAAGTCGAAGGCGTCCCGGGCGGCGAAAAAGGCCTCGACGATGGAGAGCGGGTCGGCGGACAAGGTGAGACTCCAGGGTTCGGGTGCAGTGCCGTCGATGTTGCAGGGTTTTCCCGCATTCGTCCAGCACGCCGCCGCCCGCACCGTAACGGCCACCGCGGACGAGGGCCGCCATTTAGCGCATCGCCTGCATGTCCAACTCAAACATGGGGTGACTCTCCGGACCGACCGCGTGCAGAGCGGGGTTGAGTGAACGCAGGGCCAGGGTCGGCTTCACCTTCAGCGATAGCAGGGAGGGATCCAGATATTTCTTGATCAGGCGCCTGGCCTGGCCGCGGTTACACATGCCGCGCAGCACGTGGACCTTGAACAAGGCGCCCGTGGTGGGCGCGGAGCCGCCATTGTTGCGGTAGTGGCTGATCACCGCCTCGGTGTAGTCGAGCGTCTCCTGGTAGGTGACATGGTTGTTGGTGCGGTCCACGACGCCCTCTCCGGCGTTGTAGGCCATGATCACTCGGCCATAGTCGCCCTTGTACTTGTCCAGTAGCCGCTTGAGGTGACGGGTACCGGTGCGCAGATTGGTCTTGGGGTCGAACAGGGCCGCGGTGGAGGTCACCCCATAGTCCTCAGCGGTCGCCGGCATCACCTGCATCAGGCCCACGGCACCCACCCGAGAGACGGCGTTGGCGTTGAAGTTGGACTCGACCGCCACGACGGCCCGCACCAACTCTCGCTCGACCCCATATTGTTTGGCCGCCTCGTCGATCATGGTCTGGACCTGGTCGCGGTTCGGGGTGCCCCCGCCGGGCGGACTGAGCCGCGGCGCCCTGGCGGGAGCCGGAATAACAGCCGCAGCGGGCGCCGGCTGCGCCGTCGGCTCAGGGACCTTCTTCGGCGTGGTCCCTGCATTCGCGGCGGGACAGGTCAGCGGTAGCAGGGCTAACAGCCACAGGGAGCGGATCGCGACAGAATTCATCATGACTCCGGCGGAACTGGACTCTTGCTACGCGAAGACACTGGGCCCTGGCGGCTTTGGACCGGGGGGCATGGACCCCGGTTCGGGTGTTGCCAGGGCCGGTGCGGATCAGACGACAGTTGCGCTGTAATTTCAACTACCTTCGCCGAAAAAAGAAATTAGTCCGCGAAACACACGCAGACTCGGGGTCTACGCACGCAATGGTGGAAACGTTTCGGTCACCCGGCACGGCTGCGATCGTCAACCGCGACGGCGCGAGGTATAGTCTGGTGCGGCAGGAACCTGCCCCGGGCGCGGACTGGACGGACCTGTGCGGCGGCCGCACCGGGGCCGCTCGGACGCCGCGCCGGCCTGGCCGTCTGCGCTTGACCGACTGTGATAGGCATCTTACCGATGCGCGGCCCGCCCGCGTGGTTTCAGAAGTCGCCCCATGCGCTTTTTCAACACCGAGGGTCCGGTTCGGCCCGAGATTTACTATTGTCTGCCACCGCTCTCTCGCTGGGACCTCAATGACGTGCTGGGGCTGATCGAGCGTGAGAAGTACTTCCGACTGCACGCCCCCCACCAGACCGGCAAGACCAGTTGCCTGCTGGCCCTGATGGCGCATCTGAACCGCGCGGGGCGCTGCCGCGCCTGCTATGCCAATCTCGAGATCGCCCAGCCCGCGCGTGAGGACCTGGCGCGCGCCATGCGCGCCATCTGCGGGACACTGGCGAGTGCCGCACAGATCTACCTGGGCGAGGATCGGCTCGACGGCTGGATCGATACTCAGTAGCCCCTGCGCGGGCCGGAAGGAGTACTCAAGGCCGTACTGGGGCAGTGGAGCGCTCATAGCCCCCAGCCGCTGGTGCTGCTGCTCGACGAGGTCGACGCCCTGGTCGGCGACACCCTAGTTTCGCTCTTGAGGTAGTTGCGGGCCGGTTACAACGAGCGCCTCGATCACTTTCCGCAGACGGTGGTGCTGTGCGGAGTGCGGGATCTGCGCCACTACCGCATCCATGCCCGCTCCGAGGCGAACCCCATCACCGGCGGCAGCGCCTTTAACATCAAGGCCGAATCGCTGTGGCTGGGCGACTTCAAGCCGCGGAGACGACTGCGCTGCTCGCCGAGCACACCAATGAGACCGGCTAGGCCTTCACCCCCGCGACCCTGGAACGGGTCTGGGACCTCACCCGGGGTCAGCCCTGGCTGGTCAATGCACTCGCCTACCACGCCTGCTTCCGTATGCCCGCGGGCCGCGACCGCATCCGCCCCATCACCGTGGCCCTGATCGATGAGGCCAAGGAATACCTGATCGTCAGCCGTGTCACCCACCTGGACTAACTCGCGGACAAGCTGCGCGAGGAGCGGGTGCGGCGCATCATCGAGCCGATGCTGGCCGGCACCGTGCCGGCCATCGTCGCGGAGGAGGACCGCGACTATCTGCTGGACTTAGGCCTGTTGCGTCGCGACGGATCATCCCACTCAGGCCGCGTCCTGTATTCCCCATGGGCGCCGCAAGGTGCGGGCGGCATGGTGGTCGCCAATTCCATCTACCGCGAGTTCCTGCCGCGCACCCTGGCGAGCGGTCCGCAGGATTCGCTGCCCTGGATCAGTCCCATCTGGCTCGACGCCGACGGGACCCTTAATGCGCCGTGCCTGCTCGACGCCTTCCTGGCCTTCTGGCGCCACCACGGCCAGCCGCTGCTCGGCAGCGCCCCCCTACCACGAGATTGCCCCGCACCTGGTGCTGATGGCCTTTCTGCACCGTGTGGTGAACGGCGACGGCACCTTGGAGCGCGAGTACGCCATCGGCGCCGGGTGCATGGATCTGTGTCTGCGTTACGGCCCTCTGACGCTCGGGATGGAACTCAAGGTCTGGCGCGACGGCGCCCCGGACCCGCTGGCCGAAGGCCTGGAGCAACTCGACGGCTACCTGGCGGGGCTTGGGCTTCCCACCGGCTGGCTGGTGATATTCGACCGGCGCAGCGGCCAGCCACCGATTGCCGAGCGCACCGACAGCCGCGCGGTCACGAGCCCCGCGGCCATCATAGGTCAGGCGCAGCAGCCCCGTGATGGTATCGCCTGGGTTCGCGACTGCATTGATGAGGAAATTGCCGGTGCCGCTCAAGCTCGCCGCATCGAAGGACTGGGTGAGGGTCGCGTGCGGTCCCAGCAGGACGGTGTTGCTGATGAAGAAGTCAGTATAGGTCCACCACTCAGGTCGCGGCACGAAATCGGAGGCGGTAACGAAGAGCAAGTCGGTCGCGGAGTCGTTGGCCAGGGTGAAGCCTCATCCTACAATGTCGCCCGGTGCCCCCACCAGGGCGCCCTCGACGAGTTCAGGGCGTTGATGACCAGCACGGCCTGGGCCGTGGGCACGGCGGTAGCGAACAGCAGGGCGGCGGTAGCGGCGATGGACGTCATTTGCGACAACGCTCGCTACTACCTGGCGGAAGCCCATCACCAATTTGATGATCCCGAACACCGGCTCGACGGTCTGTTTGCGCAGCGCACGGTGCTTTATAACGACGAAACCACCATGCGCATCCTGACATTCACCGCCGAGGCGCGCGCCGAAGCGCTGCCCCCGGGGGC
>JADNEJ010000465.1 GCA_016292295.1 Candidatus Thiodictyon intracellulare | reverse complement strand
GTATTACGTCTGCAGTCAGGGGAACATCGCGGAAAACTGCGTTTCTAGCCGAAAAACGTCTCTTTTTTACCATAAAAGCCCGTCTAAGGGTCTCAGGCGGTGGCGCCGGTCGCTAAATCCGATAGGCTGCTAGGTTGATTTCGGCGGGTCCGGCGATGGCGCCCGTGCCGGCGAGGGCGACCAGCAAGACCCCGAGCGCGCATCTGGGTTGCCTCATCATTTTCTCCATCGAGTTGCAGGAGCGCCAGCCAAACCCGGCGAGAGCGGGCGGCGGCGGGATCGGAACTGTGCCACGAGAGCCTGGGGTCCAGGCCGGCGACCAAGGGCTGCGTGAGTGAATGGCGAGCGGCTGAAGTGACGGGCAAGATGCTATGGCTTCGCCGGCCCCATGACAAGGTGGGCGGCGCCGGGTGCGACGCCAGTCAGCCCCGCTGCGGGCGGACCCGGGTGACCGGCACGGCGCTATACGGATCTTCCGGCCAGGGATGCTTGGAGTAGCGGCCGCGCAACTTCTTGCGGATCTGCGGATAGCCGCGCGCCCAGAAGCCGGCCAGGCCTTGATCACAAATCCGCCCAAGGCCGGCCGGCCCATATGGGTTTGCGCGCGCAAAACCATGTTCTGAAAGTGAGCGGCGACGTCGGGACTGAACAAGGTGGGCGGAATTATGATCAAGGCCCCCGGCCAGGTCACGGGTGATCTGGACCGGGCGGCCGGCGGGCGAGAGCAGGTGCTGCATCACCGGAACCCGGCCGGCGCACAAGCTGGGGGTCTCACGGGTACCGAACAGCTCTTGGACCGGGACCGGCAGAACCGGCTCTGGGCCGGCCAGGTAGTCGAGCCGCCGCCGGCTGCCGGCGGGGGTGGTCAGGATCTCGGGCGCCAGGGTGTCCAGGCGCGCGCGGCGATCCCAGTCGAGCATCCCCGCGAGGACCTCGGTCAGTCGCAGGGCGCGCACTTGCGCAAGGCTGCGCTTGCCCTGGAGCCAGGGCGCGAGCCAGTCGCCTAAGTCCGCGCACAGGCGCGCGTCGCCGAGGTCGGGCTAGCCGCCCTGGGGATCATGGGTGCGCAGGAGACTGACCCGCGCCTGGAACTGGCGCGCTGCCGGGTCCCAGGGCAGGGCGCGCTCGAACTGGCGTGCCACTTGTTCCAGGAGCAGCGCGAGGGTCCGCGCAGGGTCCGCCGTGGGGAGCGGCTGGGAGTCCAGGACCAGGGTGCCGAGTCGGGATGCAGATGCACGGTGCGCCGTCACGCTCTCCCGCGCCGCGTCCCAGGCTAGCGCCTCGCTGGTCTGGATGCGGTCGGCCAGGGTGCTGCGCAACTCGGCCTCACTGATTGGCAGGGCGAGTTGGATGCGGGCATCGGGGCCGCGGGCGTCCAGTTCGGGCGCCACCAGGTAGGGGTGGACCGCCAAGGCATCCTCGCGCGGCAGTTCGGCGTCGGTGCCCTCAGCCAGGAGATGGCGCGAGCCGGCGGCGCCCCGGCGTTGGCAGACCCGGCCGGAATAGGCAAGTGCGAGCAGCGCGCCGGCCTCCAGGGGGGACACTGTTCGTGTGCGTCGCCGCCGCGCGCTCGGCCCACTCCCGCTCCGGGTCCGGCACCAGCCGGCGGCTCAGACGAGCGGCGGTGATGAGCCAGCCACGTTCCATGTCGCGTCCGGCACGGTCCTCCCGGAAGGCCGCTAGGGCGCGCAGGCCCAGGTCCGCTGGACGCCCCGCCCCGGGGGTGTCGGCAGCCGTCGCGCTCGGTGAGCAGGGCCGCCAGGTCGGCGGCGCGGCGTGCCTCCCGGCCCGGCTGGGCGGCGCACAGCATCCGCTCCAGGCGCGGGTGCAGGGGCAGTTCCGCCAACCGTCGCCAAACCGGGGTGATGGCCACGGACTGATCCAGTGCCCCCAGGTCCTTGAGCAAGCCGACCGCCTGGAGCCAGGCGAGGGCGGGCGGCGGATCCAGCCAGCGCAGGGCGGCGGGGTCGCGCAGGCCCCACAGGGCGAGTTCCAGGGCCAGGGGCGCTAGGTCCGCGTCCAGTACCTTGGCGCGCCGGTGCGGGGCGCAGCCGACCTCCTGGGCGCGTGTCCACAGCCGGTAGCAGACGCCGGGACCGAGCCGCCCGGCGCGCTGCTCTGCGGACGCGAGCGGGATCGGCTCGGTCACCAGACGGGTGGGCCCGGAGCCGGCGTGAAAACAGGGTTTGCAGGCGAGCCAGCCGTCGACGATCGTGGTCACCCCCTCGATGGTGACGCTGGTCTCGGCGATATCGGTGGCGAGCACCACCTGGCGTCCCGCCCCCGGCCCGGGGACCAGGGCGCGTTGTTGTTCCGCTACGGTCAGTGATCCATGCAGCGGCAGCACCTCGATCCCTTCACCCAAAGTGCCGGCCAGATGGGCGCGCACCCGCTCGGTCTCTCTGGTGCCGGTCAGGAAGGCGAGTAGGTCCCCGGGCTGGTCGCGCAAGGCCGCGCGGATGGTCTGTTCCATGGCGGTCAGTTGGTCCTGCGGCGCAACCTCCAGATAGCGCACCGCCACCGGGAAGAGCCTGCCCGCGGCGCTGATCACCGGGGCCGCGCCCAGCAGGCGGGCGACGGCGTCCGCCTCCAGCGTGGCGGACATGACGAGAATACGCAGGTCCGGGCGCGGGGCCGCGGCGAGGTCCAAGGCCAGGGCCAGCCTCAGGTCAGCCTGGAGGCTGCGCTCGTGGAAGTCGTCGAAGATCAGGAGCCCGACGCCTTCGAGTTCGGGGTCGGACTGGAGTCGGCGGGTGAGGATACCCTCGGTCCAAGGACCTGGATGCGGGTATGCGTCCCGATGCGCTGCTCGAAGCAGACCTGGTAGCCGACCGTCTCCCCGACCGTCTCGCCTAGCAGGTCCGCCATGCGGGCGGCGCGGTTCCAGCATGAGGATGGTATCGTCCGCAAGCCAGGGGCGTCGCACAGGAACAGCGGAACCCTGGTGGTTTTTCCGGAGCCGGGCGGGGCGGTGAGGACCGCGTGGCCCTAGGCCAGGGCGGTCGCAAGTGCGGGCAGGGCGCCGTCGACCGGCAGCGGCGCCCCGAGGTCGCTCGGGCTCAGGACGTGGCCGGCACCTCGGTCTCGCCTTCAGCGACCGGCTCTGGGACGGGCTTGGGCCGCGGCTGCGTGATCAGTGCCTCGGCCAACAGGATCTTTGTCTTGTTACCGGCATTGACCCACTGCTTCTTGGCCTTGACCGCGTAGCGGCCGGACTTTTTCTGGAAGATGGTGTATTCGGCGGTCTGTTTGATCTGCTGCATAGTGGATTCAGTGGTTAATGGTTAATGGTTAGTCGGGGTCCCGGTCGGCCTTCGGCAAGACCTTTGGTGGGCCTTGATCACAAATTCGCCCAAGGCCAGCCGGCCCATGTGGGTTTTCTGGCGCAATACCATGTTCTGCAAGAGAGCGGCGACGCCGGGACTGAGCAAGGTGGACGGAATTATGATCAAGGCCCCTTTGGTGCGTTCGAGTCGCGTTCGATCTCGATCCGGAATTGCGCGACCAGGGCGGCCATGGCGGCCAGGGCCGAGAGCACCGGGGCCATAAGTGTCAGTAGTCCGGCGACCCCCAGGCCGACGTTGAGCGGGATCTCCACGAGCGACTCGCCGGTCGGTCGGCGCACCACAAGACGGCGCAAATTACCCTTTTTGATCAGTGCCTTGACCTTTTCCACTAGGTCGCTGCTGGCGACGGTGATCTCTTCGGTGAGGGGTCTTTGGTCCTTGTCGAACATGGGGTTTAGCCTACGGTGGTGGATCGAAGGCGGGAACTTTAACCCCAGAAAGAGCATTTGTCACGCCAAAGCGCCAAGCTCGCCAAGGTTTTTCAGTGCCTTAATGGAATTGTTTAACTCATCAGTGAGCCGTGCCTAAGCACTGAGGGTCCCGCCGAGGTGGGGCCGGATCAGCTTGAGCATGGATTGGTGGATCTTGAGGTTGCCGGCCACCAGGTTACAGGTGTCGAAGTAGCGACTGCCGCCGGCCAGATCGGTGACGGTGCCGCCCGCCTCGGTGACCAGCAGGGCGCCGGCGGCGAAATCCCAGGGGTTCAGGCCCAGCTCCCAGAAGCCGTCGGTGCGTCCGGCGGCGACCCAGGCGAGATCCAGAGCGGCGGAGCCCGGGCGGCGAAGCCCGGCGGTGTTCAACGTCATGTCTTTGAACATGGAAAGGTAAGCGTCGATGTGGCGCTGGTCGCGGAAGGGGAAGCCGGTGCCGATGAGGGCGCCCTCCAGCGATGGCCGGCCGGCGACGCGCAGGCGCCGGTCGTTGAGCTGGGCGCCTTCCCCGCGGACGGCGGTGAAGAGCTCCTCGCGCAGCGGATCGTAGATGACCGCGCACTCGAGCTGGCCGCGGCGGCGCTGGGCGATGGAGACGCAGAACTGGGGGAAGCCGTGGAGGTAGTTGGTGGTACCGTCCAGGGGGTCAATTATCCACTCGCAGTCGCCCTGACCTTGGGCGCCGCTCTCCTCGGCGAGGATAGCGTGGCTGGGGAAGCGGGCGCGCAGTTCCTGGATGATCGCCTGCTCGGCGCCGTGATCCACCTCGCTTACGAAGTCATTTCGGCTCTTGGTCTGGGGCTTGATTTGGTCGACCCGCTCGTAATAACGCAGCAGCACCTTGGCGGCGGCACGGGCGGCACGGATGGCAATATTCAGTGTTGGGTTCATGTACGATACCATACCCTAAGGGGTGCGCCTGGCAAAGAGATCGACAGTGGACGATATTCTTGAGGACCTTGGATGCTCATGACCAAACCAACCAACACTCCCCCGCCCCCGTCCCCCCTCGCGACCCTGGCCCGCATCCGCTGTGTGTTGGTGGGGACCACGCATACGGGCAACCTGGGCGCCGCCGCCCGGGCCATGAAGACCATGGGCTTGACGCGCCTGGAGCTGGCGAACCCCCGCTCCCCGCCGGATGCGCAGGCGCTGGCGCGTGCCGCCGGGGCGGATGATCTGCTCCAGCGCGCCGGGGTCCACGCGAGCCTCGCGGGGGCGCTCACCGGGTGCCGCCTGGTGATCGGAGCCAGCGCTCGGCTGCGCTCGCTCCCCTGGCCCCTGCTGGAGCCGCCGGCGGCGGCCAGGCTGCTGCTGGCGGAGGCGGCGTTGGGGGACGTGGCCCTGGTCTTCGGGCGGGAGAACTCCGGCCTCGCCAACGAGGAGTTGGCCTGCTGCTATTCACTGGTGCATATCCCGACCGACCCCGCATTCAGCTCGCTGAATCTGGCCGCCGCCGTGCAGGTGCTCGCCTATGAGGTGCGCCGTGCCTGGCAGGAGGGGCAGGGGGTCGCGCTGGTCGAAGGGCCGCGAGAGGTCGCGACCGCTGAGGCTTTGGACGGCTTCCACGCCCACCTAGCCCGGACCCTGATGGACATCGGCTTCGCGACCCCGGACCAGTCCACCCGGCTCCTGATGCGGCTGCGGCGCCTGTTGAACCGGGCCCGTCCGGATTGGGTGGAGATCAACATCCTGCGCGGCATCCTCAGTGCCGCCCAGGGAAGTAGGCGAGCTGGGCGCGCCGCCGCCCGGGCTCGCGGCTGACATCGCGGATGACACTAAGATGCAATCCCACTAGTGTCCCAAAGTTGTTCGATCATTTTTCTTAAGGCTTTGATTATAAAGACGTAATGGCACTTCTTTAGAAAATCGACTTGAACGCCGGTCCCTCGCTCGGCCAGTCTTCCGCCCCATCCGACGGGCGGGAGACATGGCTTTATGTA
>JADNEJ010000604.1 GCA_016292295.1 Candidatus Thiodictyon intracellulare | reverse complement strand
CTGGTCTGCCTGGCGTGGAACCTGAAACGGATGGCCGTATTACGTCTGCAGTCAGAGGAACACCGCAGAAAACTGCGTTTCTAGCCGAAAATCTTCTCTTTTTTGCCACAAAAGCCCGTTCAAGGGCCTCAAGCGGTGGCGCCGGTCGCTAAGTCCGACAGGCTGTTAGTCCGCATCAGGAAATCTATGCGCGTTCGTGCATCTGCGATGCCGCGGCTTACGAGCCGGCAATCAACGCTCGGCCGGCAGCGGGCGTTCCTGCAAGGTCTCAGGGGCCGCGGCGCGCTCCAGGCTCATCCGAACGCGCAGCCCGGGGGCGTTGTTGCGCAGTTCAATGGTGGCGCCGTGCAGTTGAACGACGGCCTGGACCAGGCTCAGACCCAGGCCGCTGCCGAGGGTGGAGCGGCTGTGGTCGGCGCGGAAGAAGCGGTGGAAAACCTCGGCGTGCAGGGACTCGGGGATGCCGGGGCCATTGTCAGCGACCTCGATGATCACCGCGTGCTCGGTGTCGCGGAGCGCCAACTCTACCCGGCCGCCCGGTGGGGTGTATTTGACGGCGTTGTCGACCAGGTTGCCCAGGGCCTGGAACAGCAGGTCGCGATCACCGATGACCCAGGCGCAGTCGGAGGCTTGGAGGTCCAGGCGCTGGTCGCGCTCGGCGGCGACCGGTTCGTAGAGTTCGGTCAGGTCGGCCAGCAGCGGCGCTAGGTCGACCGGGGCGAAGGCGTCTCGCCGTCCGCCGGACTCGATGCGGGCGATGCGCAGGAGCGCGTTGAAGGTGGTGAGCAGTTCTTCGGCGTCGGCGATGGTCTCTGCCGCCGTGGCCCCGGCCGGGTGGTCCTCACCCAGTTCGGCGCGCAGCAGCTCCAGCTTGGTGCGCAGGCGGGTCAGCGGAGTGCGCAGGTCGTGGGCGATGTTGTCGGAGACCTGGCGGACCCCGGCCATCAGGGATTCGATGCGCGCCACCATGGTGTTGAGGCCGGCGGCGAGTTGGTCGAAGTCGTCGCCGCTGCCGCGCATCGGGATGCGCCGGGACAGGTCGCCCTCCATGATTTCGCGGCTGGTCTGGTTGATCGCCTCCAGGCGGCGCAGGACGCGGTGGCTTACGATCCAGCCGCCGAGCAGGGCGAGTGCGGTGGTCAGGGCAAGCCCCCAGGCCAAGGCATCCAGGATCAGGTGGCGGGTCCGCTCCAGGTCACGGACGTCGCGCCCGACCAGCAGGAGCAGGTCGCCGTGCAGGGGGAACACTTGGCCGCGGGCGGTGTGTTCCTCGGCGTGGTCCGGGCCGCGGTCGCACAGTCGGAAGTGCATCCAGCCGTTCGCGTCCGGGAACCCGGCGGGCCAGCGGTCGAGGTTGCCGACCAGGGGTGTGAAAGCTTGGTCGGCAAGGAGGTAGACCGCGGCCCCGGTCGGGTCTTGGGCGATGCGCTCGCGGATCACGGCGCTCAACCCCGGCAGCCCGCGCTGGTGGTATTGTTCGGCCAGTCCCTGGATCTCGGCGCCGATGGTGGCGTCGGTCTGGCGGTCCATGAAGCCGGAGGTGAACCAATAGATGAAGCCCAGCAGAACTGCCACCGAGGCGGACAGCATGAGCATGTAGAAGAGGGTGATGCGAAAGCTCGAGCTCTTCAGGACCTTGGTGGTGCGCGCCCACAACTCATGGCGGCGCCGGCCGGCGGGGGCGGGGGTGAGCGGGCGGGTGGTCATGCCGGAGCCCGTAAGCAGCAGAGTCAGGGGGCGCGCAGCATGTAGCCGGCGCCGCGCACGGTGTGCAGCAGCGGGGTGTCGAATTCACGGTCGATCTTGCCGCGCAGGCGGCTGATGTGGACATCAATGATGTTGGTCTGGGGGTCGAAGTGGTAGTCCCAGACCTGTTCCAGCAGCATGGTGCGGGTGACGACCTGGCCGGCGTGGCGCAGCAGGTACTCCAGCAGGCGGAACTCCCGCGGCTGGAGCACGATGGGGCGTCCGGCGCGGGTGACCTCGCGTTTAAGCAGATCCATTTCCAGGTCGGCGACCCGCAGGCGGGTCTCGGGTGCATCCACTGTCCCGCGGCGCATTAAAGCATCCAGGCGCGCGTGCAGCTCGGAGAAGGCGAAGGGCTTGACAAGATAGTCGTCACCACCGGCGCGCAGTCCATCCACTCGGTCGTCTACTTCCCCCAGGGCGGATAGGATCAGGACCGGGGTCTGGTTGCCGGACGCGCGCAGCGTGCGCAGGATGGCGAGTCCGTCCAAGCCCGGGAGCATGCGGTCGAGGATGAGCGCGTCATAGTTGCCGCTCGCCGCCATGAGCAGCCCCTCACGGCCGTCGGCGGCATGATCAGTGACCGCACCGGCCTCGCCCAAGGCCTTGCGCAGGTAATCCGCCACTTGGCGGTCGTCTTCGATCAATAGGACTCGCATGGGTGGATAATACCGGGAAAAAGGCGGCCGTCCATGGCTGGGGTAGCTAAAACGGGTTTGGTCAGGCCTTGAACGGTACCGCGATGAACATGGGCCGGCCGTCTTTCTCGACCCGCAGCATGACGGCGCCGCGCTTGGCGGCAGCGCGCACCGCCTCGGTGACCTGGGCGGGAGTGCTGACCGGCTGACCGCCGACCATGGAGATCAGGCTGCCAGCCTCGATACCGGCCTCGTCGGCGGGACTGCCGGCCTGTACCCGGGCGACGAAGACGCCGTAGGCATCGGGCAGCAGGTCCAACTGTTGTCGGATCTCGGGGGTGAGCGGCGCCAGGGCGAGCCCGAGTTGGGCGGGGCCTTGGTCGCCCGCGCCCTGGTCGTCGTTCTTGGCCTGGGGCTCGCTGCCGGGCATGGCGCCGACCTTGAGTGTGACCTCCTGCGGAGTGCCGGCCCGCACCAGTTCCAGTTTCATCTCGGTCCCGGCCTTTGTGGCGGCGACAAGCTTTGGTAGATCCTTGTAATCATTGATAGTCTGGCCGCCGGCCTTGAGGATCGCGTCACCGGGCTTGAGCTCGCTGCCGGCGGCGGGGCCGTCCGGCAGGACGTCGGCCACCAGGACGCCGGCGGTACCCGTCAGGCCCAGCGCGGTGGCGATCTCTTCGGTCACCGGTTGGATCTGGAGCCCGAGCCAGCCGCGCTCGACGTGACCGCCGGTGCGCAGTTCCGCTACCACCGCTTTGACGGTCTCCGCGGGGATCGCGAAACCGATGCCGACGTTGCCGCCGGTGGGTGAATAGATGGCGGTGTTGACGCCGATCACCCGGCCAAAGCCGTCGAACAGGGGGCCGCCGGAGTTGCCGCGGTTGATGGGGGCGTCGATCTGGATGTAGTCGTCATAGGGGCCGGCGTTGATGTCGCGCCCACGGGCCGAGACGATGCCGGCGGTGACGGACCCGCCGAGGCCGAAGGGGTTGCCGACCGCCAGCACCCAGTCGCCGACCCGGACTGACCTGGAATCGGCGAGATCGACAAAGGGCAGGGGATGGCCCGCGTCGATCTTGAGCAGGGCGACATCGGTCTTCTCGTCTCTGCCCACGACGATGGCCTTGTGCTTGCTGGCGTCATTCAGGGTCACGGTGATCTCATTGGCACCATCTACCACATGGTTGTTAGTGGCCACCAGCCCCGTGGGGTCGATCACGAATCCCGAGCCGGCACCCTGCAGGTGGCGTCCGCCGGGGGTCCCATGCGGCATACCGGGCTGCTCGAAGAAGCGCTTGAAGAACTCGTCCATCGGTGCACCCTCGGGGAGTCCTGGGTGCGAGCGGGGCTGGTGCTCGGGCGTGCCTGAGGCGATGACCGTCACGTTGACGACGGCGGGGGCGACCCGCTCGACGACGTCGGCAAAGCTCGGCATGGACGGTGCGACGACGGCGGCGGCGCCGAGAGTGGTCGCGGGCGGCGCCGAGGATTGGGCGGCCACGCCTCCGCCGATCGCCAGGGCGAGCGCGACGGCGGCGGCAACTGCGCAGCGGGTCAGGGTCTTGCGGGGATGCGTCGGCGTCCGGCTGGTGCGAGCGTGGGTCGTATGGTCAGTTGCCATGGCTTTTCGTTCCTGCCGATTGATCGGCGCAGGTCTTGGAATCGGGGGTCAGGAGTCGGGTGCTTAAGTAGTCCGTGCATCCGGTCTTGTGGCGTAAATTGTGGGCGCTCGGCGTATCCTTGACCTTTCCGACAGGTTAAATCTTGTCCAGGGAGGGTTTGCGTGGTCGCGATGGTTGCAGCGGCCGAGCTTCCCGGGTACCGTTTCCACTGTTCGGAGTAAGTCAGACCAACAACGAAACCGTGAGGAGCCCGCCCGATGCAAAAACAGCCTTTGTCCCTGGCCCTGGCCGCTTGCCTTGCCGTCGGTGCCGCGGGCCTGGCCCCGCTGGCCCTGGCCGATACCATCACCCCGATTGCCGCCGGGGCGACCGTCACTGAGATCACCGGGACCATCGTGGCGGTCAACAAAGAGACCCGGCAGATGACCATCAAGGTCCCGGACTGTCACTTCTATGTCGTTGATATCCCAAATAAAGTCAAGTGCATCGACGCGATCAAGGTCGGTGATAAGCTCGCCGCCACCGCCACCGAGGCGGTGCTGGTCGATGGCCTTGATCACAAATCCGCCTAAGGCCGGCCAGCCCATGTGGGGTTGCGCGCGCAAGACCATGTTCTGCAAGGGAGCGGCGACGCCGGGACTTAACAAGGTGAGCGGAATTATGATCAAGGCCCTGGTCGATCTGGAGACGAGCCGCGACGCCGCCTCGATGGGGGCGATCGGCACCACCAAAGGTGCAGCCCGATCACGGCTCCAAGCCCGCCGGGACCATCACCGAGAAGCTCAAGCTCTACGGCAAGGTGGAGTCCGTCGACCGGACCACGTCGCATGTGACCCTGCGCGGCCCCGACAAGACCGTGACCCTGACGGTCAAGGACAAGGTGCTCGTGGATAAGCTCAAGCCCGGTGACGGCGTAATCGCGACCTATATACGGGTCATCACCGGCAAGGGCAAGGTCACCTTTCAGTAACGCAAGGAGAAACCACTTGAGTAATCTGATTGTTGTCTCATAATTCCCGAGGAATACCTGGCCTTTGAACTGCGTGCCGCGCTGGTGCAGATGCAGAAAGAGTACCTGATCGAGATGGAAAACGTGGTCATCGTGACCAAGGACGCGGCGGGCAAGGTCAAGCTGCACCAGGCTATGAATCTAACCGCCATGGGCGCGGCTACCGGCGGCTTCTGGGGGCTCTTGATCGGTATGCTATTCCTGAACCCGCTGCTGGGTGCGGTCGTGAGCGCCGGCGCCCTGTCCGGGCGTTTTACCGACCTGGGGATCGACGATGATTTCATGAAGACCCTGGCCGAACAGTTTCAACCCGGCTGCTCCGCAGTCTTTATCCTGGTGAAGTAAAGGCCACACCGGACAAGGTTCTGGCCGGTCTTGTGCAATTCAAGGGGAAGGGCAAGGTCATCCAGACCTCGTTGACTAAGGATGAGGAGGCGGGCCTGCACGCCTTCCTCGAGGCGCAATTCTAGCAGCCTGCCGGACTTAGCGACCGGCGCCACCGTCTGAGGCCCTTGGGCGGGCTTTTATGTCAAAAAAGAGACGGTTTTCGGCTAGAAACGCAGCTTTCCGCGGTGTTCCCCTGACTGCAGACGTAATACGGCTATCCGTTCCACGGGTGAGAAATTGGCGGAAGCCCATTACCCATTGGGTGATCCCGAACATCGGCTCGACGGTCTGTTTGCGCAGCGCAGAGGCGGCCCGGCCAGCCCCGGTCTTG
>JADNEJ010000074.1 GCA_016292295.1 Candidatus Thiodictyon intracellulare | reverse complement strand
GAATGACGTCAACTCGCTCGCGGATCAGGATCAGGTGGTAATTTCCTGCCCCGCCTGAGAGCGCAGGCTCGCACAACTGGCCGCGACTGCCTAAGCGGCAGCGTACGGCATGCCCGGCCGCCGCCCCAGGGCCGCGTAGCGGACCAGACGGATTGGCTCCATGGTCCTCCAGGACCCACCGTACGGACCCCGGCCCCCCCGATTGCCGGTTGCGGCTGGCACAATGATCGGGGTCGTCTAAAATGGCCAAAGTCGAGTTTGTGAGAGATTAATCCGTTGCCCTCTTGCCCGCCGCCGGACTTCCCGCGAAGGAGATGATGCCGCGCCGGCTCGACTGGATGAATTGGACGAGCTGGTCGGTCTCCGGCCCCGGGTGCTCGGTTTCCGCCCGGACCAGGGCCTCGACGAGGCGCAGCCCCGAGCGGAAGACCAGCCGATAGACGGCCTTGATGCGGTTGCGGCTTTCCTGGCTGAAGCCGCCGCGGCGCAAGCCCACGACGTTGAGCCCGACGATGCGCGCCCGGTGCCCGTCCGCCAGCGCGAAGAGCGGCACGTCCTGGGGGACGCCGGTCACCCCCGCCACCATGGCATAGGCGCCGATCCGGCAGAATTGGTGTACCGCCACCTGCCCGGAGAGGAAGCAGTAGTCCTGCACCTCCACATGGCCAGCCAGGGTGGCGGTATTGGCAAAGATATTGTGGTCGCCCACCACGCAGTCGTGACCGGCGTGGGAATAGGCCATCCAGTAATTGTGGCTACCGATGCGAGTGCCCTCCGCGGACTTGATCCCGCAACTGATGTTGACCCCTTCCTTGAAGTGATTGTGGTCCCCGATTACCAGGGGGCGCGCCCGTGCCGGGTCGAAGCTTATGTCCTGGGACTCGGAGCCCAGGGTGGCGCCGTGGCAGACACGATTGAAGGTGCCCAGGCGGGTCGGGGCGAAGATGCGCACGCAACTCTCGATCAGGCATCCCTCCCCGATCACGGCCCCCGCCTCGATGATCGAGTAAGGCCCGACGCTCGCCGTCTCATGAACCAACGCACCGTCCTCGATGATCGCGCTCGGATGAACGCTCAATGACGGAAGTGCCGCATCCCGGTGAAGATCATGGCCATGCCGTGTTCGTCCGCGGCGGCGATGACCTCCTCGTCGCGCATGGAACCGCCGGGCTCGATGACGGCGGTGATGCCGGCCGCCGCGGCGGAGTCGATGCCGTCGCGGAAGGGGAAGAAGGCGTCCGAAGCCATGACCGACCCCTGAACCCTCAACCCCACGAGCTCCGCCTTGATGACGGCGATGCGCGCCGAGTTGACCCGGCTCATCTGCCCGGCACCGACGCCGATAGTCATGCCGTCGCGGCCATAGACAATGGCGTTTGATTTCAATGATTTGGCCACGCGCCAGGTAAAGAGCAGATCCGCCAACTCCTGGGCCGTGGGCTCACGCCGGGTCACGGTGCGTAGCTTGTCAATCAGTGTGAGATCCGCGTCCTGCACCAGGAGCCCGCCGTTGACCCGCTTGAAGTCCAGCCGCGCGCCCGCCGCTGCCGGCCATTCGCCGCACTCGAGCAGGCGCACGTTCTTCTTCGCCGCCACCGCGGCAGAGGTCGCCACTGAGACCCGCGGGGCGACGATCACCTCCACGAACTGGCGTTCGCAGATGACCCGCGCCGTCTCGCTATCCAACTCCCGGTTGAAGGCGATGATGCCGCCGAAGGCGGACTCGGGGTCGGTGCTGAAGGCACGCTCATAGGCATCGAGCAGGCTGGTACCGATAGCCACCCCGCAGGGGTTAGTGTGCTTGACGATGACGCAGGCGATCCCCTCGTCGAACTGCTTGACGCACTCGATGGCCGCGTCCGTGTCCGCGATGTTGTTGTAGCTCAGCTCCTTGCCCTGGAGCTGGCGGGCAGTGGCCACCGACGCCTCGGTCAGGTTGCGGCCGACGTAGAAAGCCGCCTGCTGATGGGGGTTCTCGCCGTAGCGCATCGCCTGGCGCTTGTGGAACTGGAGATTGAAGGTGCGCCCAAAGCCCTCGGCCTTGCCCTGCGGGTGTTCGATCACTGCCCCCAGATAATTGGCGATGGCTCCGTCATAAGCGGCGGTATGCTCGAAGGCCTTGGCCGCTAAGTCGAAGCGGGTGGCGTCATCCACACCGCCGGTCTCCGACAACTGCGCCAGGACCCGCGGATAGTCGGCCGCATCCACCAGCACAGTCACGCCCGCGTGGTTCTTGGCCGCGGCGCGCAACAGGGTAGGGCCGCCGATGTCGATGTTCTCGACCGCCGTGGCCAGATCGCAGCCGGGTTTGGCGACCGTCTCCTCGAAGGGGTAGAGGTTCACCACCACTAGGTCGATGGGCGCGATCCCGTGCTCGGCCATCACCGCCTCGTCGGTCCCGCGCCGCCCCAAGATGCCGCCGTGGATCCTCGGGTGCAGCGTCTTGACCCGTCCGCCCATCATCTCCGGAAAGCCCGTATGGTCCGAGACCTCGGTCACCGCGATCCCCTGCTCACCGAGCAGCCGCGCGGTCCTCCCGGTGGAGAGGATCTCGATTCCCAGCCCTGTGAGCCCTCGGGCCAACTCCACCACTCCGGTCTTATCCGAAACACTGATCAAGGCGCGTCGTACAGGTTGCATAGATTGACTTCCGCCAGGCCACAAGGCTCATATAAAAAGATAATTTAACATCTAGGAAAATCCCCCGGCGGGCGATTTTCCTAGCGGGTGATGCCGTAATGCGTCAGACGCTTGCGCAAGGTACTGCGGGTGAGGCCCAGCATTTGCGCGGCCAGGGTCAGATTACCCTCGGCGTGGCGCATGACCGTCTCGAACAGTGGACGCTCCACCTCCTCGAGGACCAGCCGATGCAGGTCGACGACCCGGTGCCCATCCATGTGGTGCAGATAGGTCGTCAGGGCGTCCTGCACGCACTTGCTCAGCGGCTCGGCGCGATCCGCCTGGACCACCTGAAAATCGCCGCCGTGCGCTGTCTTGGTCCCTGGGTGTACCGGCGCCGGGGCCAGATCATCGTCCGTACCCGCTGTGTCCGTACCCGCTGTGTCCGTACCCGCTCTCGTCATGCCGCCTCATCCTCCCGCGCGGGGTGTTCGTTGAAGAAGGCCACAACCTTCCGTTGCTGGTCCAGCGTGTTGTCCGACCGATTGACGGCGTCCCTGAAGGCCGCGGTCCCGGAGAGACCGCGACAGTACCAGGCGATGTGTTTGCGTGCGATCCGCACCCCGGCCCAGGCCCCGTAGAAGTCATAGAGTCCCGTCAGGTGCTCCAGGAGCAGGTCCCTGATCCAGTCTCGCGGAGGCTCGGTCGGGATGGCGTCGGTGGCCAGATACGCGGCGATGTCGCGGAAGATCCAGGGGCGTCCCTGGGCCGCGCGCCCGATCATAATAGCATCGCAACCGGTGGAGTCCAGCACGCGTCGGGCCGCCTGGGGGGAGTCGATATCGCCGTTTGCTATCAACGTAATGTCTACATGTGAGCGGAGGCTTCTGAGCGTATCGTGTTCGGCTGGGGTGACATAGTTGCAGGCGCGGGTGCGTCCGTGGACCGCGAGCGCACTGACCCCGCACTCCCGGGCGAGGCGGGCGATGGCGAGCGCGTTGCGTTCCCCGGGGGACCAGCCGGTGCGGATCTTGAGTGTCACCGGAGCGGGCGCGGCCGCCTGCACCACGGCGCTCAAGATGCGTCCCACCAGCAACTCGTCGCGCAAGAGCGCCGAGCCTGCTGCGACCCGGCAGACCTTCCTGGCCGGGCAGCCCATGTTGATGTCGATGATCTGGGCGCCATGACCCAGGTTCACGCGCGCCGCCTCGGCCATGGCCCCCGGGTCGGTGCCGAGGATCTGTACCGCGACGGGACCTGCCTCCCCGGCGAAGTTCAGGCGCCGGACCGATTTCACCGAGCCGCGCAGACTGGTGTCGCAGGAGACCATCTCAGACACCGCAAGAGCGGCGCCGAAACGTCGGCACAGGGCACGATAGGGCCGGTCACTAACCCCCGCCATGGGTGCCAGAACCAGATTGTTGGCGAACCGATAGGGACCGATCACGAAGGGCCACGGCGCCGGCTCGGTCGGCGCGTCCAGCCGCTCTCCGCGGCGGTTGGTCAAGGGCATGGCTCGACCCCGGCGCGCCGCGTACCTGCAATGAGTGCCCAGCCCTCGCGCAACTGCACTGGGTTCAGTTCCACCTGTCGCGCATAAGCCGCGCACACGCTGGGCACCTGTTCGGCCAGCACCCCGGAGAGGACCAGCCGGCCCCCGGGGGCCAGGGCCGCGAGGAGTCGCGACGACAGCTCCACCAGGGGGCCCGCCAGGATATTGGCGACGACGCAGTCGGCCGGCAGGCGCGCCGCGACCCCCGCCAGTTCATCCGGCAGGCACAGCGTCAGGCCGCCCGCGACCTCATTAGCGGCGGCGTTGGCCGCGCTGGCCTCGATCGCCTGGGGGTCGTGATCCACCGCGATTACCGCGGCGGCCCCGAGCTTGAGCGCGGCGATGGCCAGGATCCCGGAGCCGCAGCCGTAGTCGAGCAGCGTCAGCCCCCGCAGCTCCGCCCCGTCCAGCCACTCCAGGCACAGGGCCGTGGTCGGGTGATGGCCGGTGCCGAAGGCGAGCCCCGGGTCCAGGTTGACTACGACGGCGTCTGGGTCCTCGGCCGGCTGACCCACCGGGCAGACCCAGAGCCGGCGGCCGAAGCGGGTCGGACGGAAGTCCTCCAGCCAGACCCGCTCCCAGGCGCGATAGGCGATCTGCTCGATCAGCGGTGTCGTCAGATTGAGCGCCGCCAGTGACACGGCCAGGGTCTGAACCTGCTCGGCACCCGCCGCGTCGTCCGCAAACAGGGCGCGCAGCTGCACCGCCTGCCACAGCGGCATGGCCCCGGGCGGGGGTTCGAGCTGCGGGTCATCGCCCGCGTCGCCCAGGGTTACCGCCAGGGCCCCGGCGTTCTCCAGGGCCGCTTCCAGCAACGGGGCCTGGTCCTGATCGACGGTGAGTGAGAGTTGCAGCCAGGACATAGGGGAGCGCTCGGGGAAGAGGGCGGACAGGATACCGCCGCGGCGTGGTCCGCTCCAGCGGCCGGCGGTCAGGTCCCGGGCTCGATGCGTCCGCGCTCCATGCCCCGGTCGGCCGTGCCGGTGAATCTCGATGGGTCGCGCGAGATAGCGAGCCGCGACCCGCTCGACGCGCTGCGACTCGCCCCCTCTTGCGTCGACCGCGCTCCGACCCGTATCGTCGGCAACAGCGTACCTAACGTTGCGGCCGAGGGTCTTGACGAGAGCATCGTCGGCAAGAGTGCGCCGCCTTTCAAACCCGATCGGGCGCGGCCGATACGCTAGGGTCGTGCAACCCTCGCCGCAGGCGGTCGAAGCGCCTGGCCGGCTGGATCGCTTCATACGCATCCACCCCCAGCGGAACGAGACCCGGGGCTTGCCAATGGGCGCGGAAGGAGTTGTATGGGGCTTGCGACATGACGAGAGAATCGACGCTGCGGTCTGTTGCCCCGGACGATTTGCCCGGCCTGTTGGCGCAGCTCGCCGATGCGGCCGACTTGCCCACACGCGCCTGCGAACACCTCGCCAAGGCACAGCGCCTGACAGTGCAGTGGTTGGCTACCCTGGCGTTCTTCTAGGCTAGCGTACAGAGTCGGATCGACGCCTTGGATTTGGCGCCCGACGTGGAGCAGGCGCTCCTGACCCAGTTGATTCCGGCCCTCTACCTGGA
>JADNEJ010000497.1 GCA_016292295.1 Candidatus Thiodictyon intracellulare | reverse complement strand
TTCCACAAAGGCCGGCGACGCCGTGCTGGGCACCGGCACAGGCGGCGTCAGCGCCCGTGGTCCAGGTCCAGCAGGTGAATGCGCTCGATCGCCGCGCCCGGGTTGCGGAGGTCACCGGCTCAGCGCAGCTAGTCGGTGAGGATCGCCCGGTTGCGCTCGAAGGCGGCCAGGCTCAAGGCGTGCGCCTTGCGGGTGATCGCGGCCTGCACCTTGGGATCGTCTGCCGGATCGACCGTCGGGGCTGCCGGGACCGCCGCCGGCAGGGCCACGGCCGCCGCGGGCTGCCTCGCTGACCGCCTGCACCAACCACTTGCCGCCGTGAGAGCCGGTGCCCGGCACATAGTCTAGGCGCAGGGCGCCAAAGCTCTCTCCGGTATAGCGGCGCAACAGGGTCGCCAGGTGGAGCGCGGCGCCGCGGCGGATACCCCAGGGCCGCGAGCGCGGCCCTCAGACGCGGTTGCGCCGCAGCGCCCTCGACCAGTTCCACGGCCCGGCGCGGCCGGGTGCCCCAACTCGCGTGCCACACCTCCAGGAAGGCCGACCACGACACCACGACGCCTGGTCCGGGTCCAGGATCAGGGCGTGGACCGGTGCGGTCGGCGGGGGTGGGAGCGAGGCTCCGAGGGCCTGACGCTTCATCGAGATGAAGTAACGCCGAGCCTCGCAACCGCGGGGCAACCGCGAGGGTTGTTCTCGACCATGGATCATTCTTTGGCCGTGTCGAGGGACAGGAGGTAATCCTTGCCCGTTGCCCGGGCAGCCACGTCTGATATTTTCCCCGTTCTGGGGAGAAATCGCAAAATCTTTATTCTAAAATAATCAGTATTTATCTAAACAATCAGCGAACCATAGAGAAGTCGCGGCGGACTTCCAAGAAGGCGTGCAAGTCGGACGCCTTGCAGACTTGTCCAGTGATGTTGCCGATCTTGACGACGAACACAGGGACAAGCTGAATTTTAGCGGACGACACGGAAATTTAGCGGACGACACGGAAACGGACGGAACGGGCGGAACGGGCGCGGGGGTTGTCATGCAAATCATCTTGCTGCGGAGTTGCTGCCAACTACGAGACCAATCGTGGTGGGCGAACCGTGCGGGGTTGGTCCACCGGGCAAGGACCGGCGAGCCCGAAGGCTCCCCCGCACAGAACACCAATAACAGGCTATTTCTCTGACATAAAAAACCGCTCAATGGCGGTGCGTCCGCCTTGCCCGGGAGACCAATCCCAACCGCTTGGACCCCAGCGGCAGGGCAAGCTTAGGCCTGGCGCCGGCGTTGGGCGTGCGTTAAGCTCTATTTTTGTCGATACAAGAACCTTGCACGGCTGGATTGTTGTATCTACAATAAAACCGATGCACATCGCCTTTGATCCCGCCAAAGACCGTCTGAACTTCGCCTACCACGGGATGTCGCTGGCCCTGGCGGCGGATCTGGAATGGGATCTGGAATGGGATCTGGAATGGGATCTGGCACAGGTGCGCGAAGCCGGCCTTGATCACAAATCCGCCCAAGGCCGGCCGGCGCCGGCCCATGTGGGTTTGCGCGCGCAAGGGCATGCTCTGCAAGGGAGCGGCGACGCCGGGACTGAACAAGGTGGGCGGAATTATGATCAAGGCCCGCGAAGCCTACGGCGAGCAACGTTGGATCGGCTTCGTGCCTATCGGCCAGATGATCTATTGCGTGGCGTTCACCGAAGAGAATGATTGCTATCGCATTAGCAGCTTGCGCGGAGCCACGAACAGTGAAAAACGCACCTATATCGATCACATCTAAATCCGGCCGCGTCTTTCTCTTGAACAGCGAGGAGGAAGAGGCACGCACCTGCGCGGGGATCGCCGCAGATCCCGACACCTACGAATTAACCGACGAAGAACTGGCAGAACTGCGTCCGCTCGTGCGGCCCGGTCGTCCCAAAGCCGAATCCACGAAGGTCCCGATCTCCATTCGGCTCTCCCCTGAGGTGCTGGACTTCTTCAAGACCGACGGCCCCGGCTGGCAGACGCGCATCGATGCGGCATTGCGGGACTGGATCAAGACTGACGCTAACACCGCAGTTGGTAGGTCGGGTTAGCGCAGCGTAACCCGACCTCCTGGAGAACTAAGGGTCAAAACCCCTTACACCCCCGGTCAGGTGCCTAATACGCCCCCTGTGCTCAAGCATTAGCGCGGCTTGGCGGGCGAATACTCGCGGTGCAACGCCTAGGCGCGCAAAAATCATTTCATTATAAATCATTTTGTTACGATACAACAAAATGGTACTGTCGTATGACTGGCGTGTGCTGCAATAAATTATTTTTAGTACCCGAAGGCGTGACTCATCTGGCCACAGCAACTTGACCAAGGCCGCGACCACGGCCACAGCACCCATCATTATGGCCCCAAGCTTGATGATGAGGCGGTACTCCAGCTCGCGGATCTCCGATTTGAGCGCCAGTTCCAGCGCTTGCAGGTCTGACTTGGTGGCCAGTTCCGCCTCAACATGGGCGGTACGAAAGGCGTCGGCGATGGCCTCCGCCTGGTTCTCCGGGATGCCCAATTCCTTCAGTGTGCCGATGAACTTGTAGGTATCGAAGGCGATGATGGTCATGAGTCGCTCCTGGTCGTTTCCCGCGAAACGCTAGCCCCGGTGGGGCACCGGATCAAGTCTGCCAAGTCAGCTTGCCGCAATCCGCCCCCGCTGGGTCTTGAGATTACCGATCGCGGTGGCGTGCTCGGCGAGTTTGTCGCGCTCCTTCTGCACCACGGCCGCCGGGGCTTTGTCGACGAAGGCGGGGTTGGTGAGCTTGGCCTCGGTCCGCGCCACGTCCTCTGAAAGGCGCCCGATCTCCTTGTCCAGGCGCTTGAGTTCGGCATCTTTGTCGATCAGCCCGGCCATGGGGATCAGCATTTTCATCGCGCCGACCAGGGCGATGGCGGATTCCGGCGCCTGCGACTCGTCCTCGAGCACCGTGATGGACTCGGTGCGGGCCAGGAAGTCGAGAGAGGGGCGGGCAGCGGTGAGCCAGCGGCGGTCCTGCGGCGATGCATTGGCGATCAGCACCGGCAGAGGCTTGCCCGGGGGGATGTTCATCTCACCCTTGATGCGGCGCATCGCGAGGATGAACTGGCGTACCCAGTCGATCTCCGCCGTCACTTCACGCTCGCCCGCGGGGTCCGCCGCGACCGCCGGGGCGTCAGGGTAGGGGGCGAGCATGATGGTTTCCCCCTGGACCCCGGCGAGTGGTGCCACCTTCTGCCAGATCTCTTCCGTAATGAAGGGCATGATCGGGTGGATGAGGCGCAGCAGGGTCTCAAGCGTCGTGACCAGGGTACGGCGGGTGCCGCGGCGGGCGGCGGCACTTGCGTCCGTCCCGGTCAGGACCGGCTTGCACAGTTCCAGATACCAGTCGCAGAACTCGTTCCAGGTGAAGTCGTAGAGCGCCTGAGCGGCCAAGTCGAAGCGGTAGCCGTCCATGGTCTCGCGCACTGTGTTGGTGGTGGCGGCCAGCCGCGCCGCTATCCAGCGATCGGCAGGGGAGAGTTCGAGCGGGTCTGACCCCAATCCGCAATCCTGATCTTCCGTGTTCATCAGCACATAGCGCGACGCATTCCAGAGCTTGTTGCAGAAGTTGCGGTAGCCATCGATGTGGCCCATGTCGAACTTCACGTCCCGGCCGGTGGTGGCGAGTGCCGCGAAGGTGAAGCGTAGCGCATCGGTGCCGAAGCCGGGGATGCCGCCGGGGAAATCGGCACGGGTCTGGCGGGCGATCTTGTCGCGCAGGTGCGGCTGCATCATCCCCTGGGTGCGCTTCTCGACCAGGGTCTCGAGTTCGATGCCGTCGATGAGATCGATGGGGTCAAGCACATTGCCCTTGGACTTGGACATCTTGTCGCCGTGGGCGTCGCGCACCAGGCCATGGATATAGACATCCCGAAAGGGTACGTCCCCCATGAATTTGAGCCCCATCATGATCATCCTGGCGACCCAGAAGAAGATAATGTCGAAGCCGGTGATCAGGACCGAGGTGGGGTAGAAGTCCCGCAGCCGCTGCGTGTTGTCCGGCCAGCCCAGGGTGCTGAAGGGCCAGAGTGCGGAACTGAACCAGGTGTCCAGCACGTCTGGGTCCTGCTTCAGAGTCAGTTCCGGCGGAAGCTTATGGGTCGCGCGGGCCTCCTCCTCGTCACGGCCGACATAGATGTTACCTTCGGCGTCATACCAGGCGGGGATGCGGTGTCCCCACCAGATCTGGCGGCTGATGCACCAGTCCTGGATGTTGCGCATCCACTCGAAATATGTGTTCTTCCAGTTGTCCGGGACGAAGCGGATGCGTCCGTCCTCCACCGCCGCGATGGCCGGTGCGGCGAGCGAGGCAATGCGCACATACCACTGATCGGTCAGATAGGGCTCGATCAGGGCCCCGGAGCGGTCGCCGCGTGGCTGCTGGAACTTGTGGTCCTTCACCAGGGCCAGGAGGCCCAGGGCCTGGAGATCGGTGACCACCCGCTTGCGCGCCTCGAAGCGGTCCAGGCCGACATAGGCGGCGGGGATGAGTCCGCCCTCCTCGGGTAGGTTGGGGCGCACTGCCGCGTCCGGGGTGAAGATGTTGATCAGACCGCCGTGGGGCTGGGCGGCGACGGCGAGCTCGTCACGGTGGCGCTTCCAGACCGCGTAATCGTTGAAATCGTGGGCCGGGGTGATCTTGACACAGCCGGTGCCGAAGGCCGGGTCCGCGTAGTCGTCGGCGATGATGGGGATGCGTCGGCCGGTCAGCGGCAGCTCCACGAACTCACCGATCAGGTGTTGGTAACGCTCGTCCTGCGGGTTCACCGCCACCGCGCAGTCGCCGAGCAGGGTCTCGGGGCGGGTGGTGGAGACCACCATGTAACCGGTCCCGTTAGTTAACGGATAGCGCATATCCCACAGGTAACCGGACTCCTCCTCGGACAGGACCTCTAGGTCCGACACTGCCGTGTGCAGCACCGGGTCCCAGTTCACCAGACGCTTGCGTCGGTAGATCAGGCCCTCCTGATGCAGGCGCACGAAGACCTCGCGCACGGCCGCCGAGAGCCCCTCGTCCATGGTGAAGCGCTCATTGCCCCAGTCGAGCGAGGAGCCGAGCCGCCGCAACTGGCCCGTGATGGCCACGCCGAACTGCTCCTTCCACTCCCAGACCCGTTTGATAAAGGCGTCGCGGCCGAGATCATGGCGCGTCTTGCCCTGCGCCTCCAGTTGCCGCTCCACCACCATCTGGGTGGCGATGCCGGCATGGTCGGTGCCCGGTTGCCACAGGGTGCGCTCCCCGCACATCCGGTGGTAACGGATCAGTGCGTCCATCACCGTATTGTTGAAGCCGTGGCCCATGTGCAGGCTGCCGGTCACGTTGGGCGGCGGGATCATGATGCAATAGGTCCCAGTGCCGGTCCCAATTTCGGCGTTCCGGGCGCCGGCGCCCCCGGCCGGGCCAGGGGCGAACCAGCCGCGGCTCTCCCAGCACTCGCACCAGGCCTGTTCCAGGGTTTGAGGGTCGTAGTTCTTGTCCAGCATGGCTTAACAGAGGTCCGCGGGGGTCAGGGGGAGGATCGGGAAAGCGAGCAAGTATACCGGAGCAAGGGCGCTAGCAGCCTGTCGGACTTAGCGACCGGCGCCACCGCCTGAGGCCCTTGGGTGGGCTTTTGTTGCAAAAAAGAGAAGGTTGTCGGCTAAAAACCCAGTTTTCCGCGGTGTTCCCCTGACTGCAGACGTAATACGGCCATCCGTTTCAGG
>JADNEJ010000548.1 GCA_016292295.1 Candidatus Thiodictyon intracellulare | reverse complement strand
CAGGAGCAAGTCAGTGTCGCGGTCCTTCGGGTGGAAGCGGCGCATCGGCAGTAGCACTCCGGCCATCGGGAGGCCATCAGGGTTGATACCGACAGTGTGCCGGACTCGCCGCCACGATGGGGCCCCGAAGTCCGACAGGCTCTGCTAGCGTTGTGAACCAGGCGGCCCGACGAAGACGCTGGTGCGTTCCGAAGCGACTGTCTGCCCGTTGGGACGGACCGCCTCCGCCCGAAACCGGATCGGCGCCTGCTCCCGCGTAAGGTTCTTCTTCGGGACCTTGACGAAGACTCCGGTCGCCATGACCCCACTCTCATGGACACTGACCGGCGCATCGGCACCGACCAGGATGAGGCCCGGCGGACCCGTGACGCTGATCCGCACCAGGAGCGGCTCCGGCATCTTGTTCAAGACCTTCAGCGTATATCGGTTCTGCACTGAGCCGTCGCCCAAGGTCACGAACAGCGGCGCCCGCTCGTGCAGGATCGTTAGATAAATGGCGTCCAGGGATGACAGCCCGTAGAGGATGCCGAACAAGGCCAAGAGCAGGATGGTCGAATAGACCCAGACCCGCGGGCGCTTGAGGAGCGGGCTCGCGGGCTTGCCCTCCAACTCGCCGAGCGAGGCATAGCGAACCAGACCTCGCGTACGTCCGACCTTGTCCATGACCTCGTCGCAGGCGTCGATGCACAGGGCGCAGGTAATGCAGCCCTCTTGTTGTCCACCACGGATATCAATACCGGTCGGGCAGACGGCAACGCACTGCTTGCAGTCCACGCAGTCACCGAAGGTCAACTGCTGCGCGTTTTGGCCCTTTTGAAACCGACCCCGGGGCTCACCGCGCCGCTCGTCATAGGTCGGCACCAGGGTGGTCTTGTCGAGCATCACCCCCTGAATGCGGGCATAGGGGCACAGCCAGAAGCAGACCTGCTCGCGCAGAAAGCCGGCGAGCAGATAGGTACCGACGGTAAAGAGCGCGACTGTGATATAGACGGCCCCATTGGCCTGGCCGAGCAAAAACTCCAGCCACAAGGCAGGGACCGGGGTGAACCAGGACACAAAACTGACGCCGGTGAGGAAGCCGATGGCGAGCCAGAGCCCGTGCTTGATGGCCTTGATGCGCAGCTTGGCGCGCGTCAGGGGCGCCGCGTCTAGCCTGCGCCGCTGCGGCGGCGGACCCTCAAGCCGCTCCTCGATCCAGGTGAAAACGTCGGTCCAAACCGTCTGGAAGCAAAAAAACCCGCACCAGACGCGCCCGGCCAGCGCGGTGGCGACCGCCAACAGGATCGCGAAGAACAACAACAGCAGCGACAGCATCCAGAAGTCCTGAGGAAGGACGATCACGCCGAAGAGGTGATACTGACGGTTCGGGATATCGAACAGGACCGCCTGGCGCCCATCCCAGCGCAGATAGGGCCCCAAGAAAAAGATCAGCCAGACGCCCGCGCTCGCCCACTTGATAGTGCGCCAGCGTCCGCGCAGACGCTTTGCATGGATCGTGGCACTACCGGTATTGACGTGCCAGTCGTCGGCCTCGTCATAGAGCGCAGCGACGACCGCCGATTCCGGTATCATATTGCTCGTGCTCAAGAACCACCTCCAATCGGGGGATCCGCCGTGGCGACGGCGCGGCCGGTGATACCGCCACGTTAACCTCTCGCGAGCCCCCCGAACCATCCGTTTTCTCGATTGTAACTGATTGAGCAACAAAAACTTCTATGCAGAAACAAGGGAGATACGGGCGCTCCCCGCTCCCACCTTGTGCTCGGTACCGGCCTGCGGCGTAGGGTCCGCCGTGCGGACTGAGGTCCCCGCTGCAGGCGAAAATAATTTCAGAATCCATGCGACGCGATGCTGGTACCGCAGCGCGGAATTCCCGACCGCAGGCTACCGCGCAAGCGGAGGAAATCGTTAAGGCTCCTGGTTCTTATGCGCCTCAGCGTCGCGCTTGATGAGGGCCGAGACTTTGAAGGACAGGAAAACGACGATGGTGATCGCGCCCACCACCATCAGAATTGACAGCCAGGCCACCGGATCCCAGTTCATCAGGTTGGTGATTACACCCATGGCAACTCCCCCCTCTCTGCGATGTGATCTGCCGACGGGCGGCGTCGCCGTCCGTCGGACCCGCGTCGGTCGGCCGGCGGCCTAGTAACCACCGCCCAACTCGTGCACATAGACCACGAGTTTCTTGATCTCCTCCGGACTGAGCTTCGCCTGGCCCTGACGGGCCGGGTCCGGACCCCAGACGGGCATCACCGCATGACGCGTCTCGGGCACACCGGGCTGGTTCACACCGTAGAGGATCTTATGTTTGGCGCTTTCGTAACCGCCCGGCACGAAGCGCCAGATCTCGTCAGTCAGATTGGCCGCTCCGACGGTCACGAAGTCCCCGTTCGGCAGGTCGACCAAATGGCCGTTCGCCTTCTCACCGTGGCAGGCGGTGCAGCCCTTGGTCTTGAACAGGGCCCAACCCTCTTCGCTTCCACCCTTGCCGAGGGTCTCGTTCATCTGCACCACCCACTTGGCCAGGGTATCGACCTCGGCCGGCGCGAGGATTTTCTCGTAGGCGGTCATCGCCGGTTTGCGCCCGCCGGTAATGGACTCCTGGATCTTCACCGTAGTGCCGCCATAAATCCAATCGTCATCGGCCAGGACCGGGAAACCCGGGTTGCCGGCACCCCCGGTACCGTGGCAGGCGCGACAGTTGTCGCCGAACAGCACCTTGGCGGCGGCCAGGGTGTATTGCTTGAGGCCCGGGTCCTCAATGATCTGGGCCGGCGTCATGACGGCGAGCTGGTCCTCGAACTGAGCACGCTTGGCCACCATCTGATCTATACCCTTCTGGTATTCCTTCATCTGGCTCCAGCCCAACAGGCCCGGGGTCGGCTCCTGGCCGACGGGCCACATGGGATAGAGGATCATATAGCCGATCCAAAAGGCAATGGACGCCCAGAAGGCGAGCATCCACCAGCGCGGCGACGGGTTTTGCAGCTCCCGCAGATTGCTGTCCCAGACGTGCCCAGTATTTTTCTCACCGGGGAAGGGATTATGTTCCGCCATCTTTGTCTCCGTTGGATTCGTTGTCCACTTCGAACGGGATGTATTTTTGTGCCTCAAGTCGAGCCCTGTTCTTGGGACGGAAGACCTGGAAATACACCACCACCATCAGGACGAAGACGGCAACGGTCAGGATGGTCCCGACCCAGTCGCTGGCCGTCATCGCTGCCCAATCGGTGTGGAAGTACTCACTGATGCTATTCACGATAGGCCTTGGTATCGTCCAGTTTCGCCATGGTGCCCAATACTTGCAGATAGCTCACCAGGGCATCCAGTTCGGTCTTGCCAGCGACCAAGGGTCTGGCCGCCGCGATGTCGGCATCCGAGTAGGGGACCCCGATCAGCCGCAGGCCCTCCATGTGCCGTTGCATCCTGGAGCCGGTCGCGGCAGGCCACAGAGTCCAGCCGAAAACAACCAATGACTGGTCAGGGTCCACCGGGGTCTTGTCCAGCCAGACATAGGCCGGCATCACCGACTCCGGCACCAGGTTCTGCGGGCGGCGAAGATGCTGGCGATGCCAATCGTCCGAATACTTACCGCCGACGCGGGCCAGGTCCGGACCGGTGCGCTTGGAGCCCCATTGCATCGGGTGATCGAACATAGACTCGGCGGCCAGTGAGTAGTGACCATAGCGCTCTTTCTCATCACGGAAGGGGCGCACCATCTGCGAGTGGCAGAGATAGCAGCCCTCGCGCTGATAGATATCACGCCCGGCCAATTCCAGCGCGGTGTAGGGCCGCACGCCGTCACCCGCAGTCCAGTTCCAGACCTGTTTGCCGGCCTCATCGACGGTGACGATCGGCGTCACCCCCGCCTTGGACCAGACGATCTCGGGGTACTTGTTGTACTCCATGGTCTTCTTCATAAAGAAGAGGGGCACGATCTCGACCAGTCCGCCCACGGACAGGACCAAGGCCAGGAAGAAAAGCAGACCCCAGATATTGATCTCCATCCATTCCTGGAAGCTCTTCGCCTTCACTCTTTGCTCAGCCATTTCTCTTAGTCTCCTGAGGTGAGCAGGCCGCGGCTGGCAGAGTGCGCGCCTGCGCCAAGCTGCCCGCGACGGTGGACCGGCGAATGGTCATCAGCACGTTGAACAGCATGACGATAGCACCGGTCAGGAAGATCGCGCCGCCGACCGCGCGCATCGCATAGTAGGGATGCATGGCATCAACCGATTCGACGAAGGTATAGGCCAAGGTGCCGTACTCGTCATAGGCGCGCCACATCAGGCCCTGCATAATGCCGGAAACCCACATGGCGACGATATATACCACGGTACCGATGGTCGCGGCCCAGAAATGGAAATTCACCAGGCGATCGGAGAACATCTCGGTATAGAACAGGCGGGGAATCAGGTGGTAGATGGCGCCGATGGAGATCCCGGCGACCCAGCCCAAAGCCCCGGAATGCACATGCCCGATGGTCCAGTCCGTATAGTGCGAGAGGGCGTTAACGGTCTTGAGCGCCATCACCGGCCCTTCAAAGGTGGACATGGCGTAGAAGGCCAGGGCCATTATCAGGAAGCGCAAGACATAATCGGTCCGCAGCCGATCCCATGCCCCGGACAGGGTCATCATGCCGTTCACCGCGCCGCCCCAGGAGGGGATGATCATCGCGATCGAGACCGCGGCTCCCAGGGACCCGGTCCAGTCCGGCAGGGCGGTATATTGCAGGTGGTGGGCGCCAAGCCAGACATAGCCGAACATCAGGGCCCAGAAATGGATGACCGACAGACTATAAGAATAGATCGGACGCCCGGCCTGCTTGGGCACAAAATAATACATGATGCCGAGGAAGCCGGCGGTGAGATAAAAGCCCACCGCGTTATGCCCCCACCACCACTGGATCATGGCGTCCTGGACCCCGGAGAACAGTGAATAGGACTTGAACAACCCTACCGGAACGGCCAGGCTGTTGACGACATGCAGGTAGACGATCATCACCATCATGCCGAGGAAAAACCAGTTCGACACATAGATGTGCGAGGAGTTGCGCCTGGCGATCGTCATGATGAAATTGAAGGTGAAGCTGAGCCACACTACGGCGATCAGGATATCGACAGGCCATTCCAGCTCGGCGTATTCCTTGGACTCGGTCAGGCCCAGCGGCAGGGTGATGACCGCACACAGGATAACCGCATTCCACCCCCAGAAGACGAACCAGGCGAGCTTGTCGCTCCACAAGCGCACGCCGCAGGTGCGCTGCACGGTATAGAAGGCGGTCGACATGAGGGTACAGCCGCCGAAGGCGAAGATGACCGCATTGGTATGGACCGGCCGCAACCGCCCGAACGAGATGTAGGGGCTGTCGAAGTTCAGGAACGGCCAGGCCAGTTCCGATGCGATATAGACGCCGACCGAGGCCCCTACCATCAGGTAGACGGCCGCCATGATGGTGAACCAGCGTACAACATCGAAGTTGTACTTCTGCTCCAATCCGGATTCCATAAGCCCTCCCGAGAATTAAATGAAACAACCGCAGACACGGAGGCGCTCCGGTGCCTCAGACGCTTTGCCGCGCAACGAACCTAAGCGGGCAGCGTTGGTAAGTAGTACCCCACGATAGAAATCCTAATACTGTTTTTGGGAGTATACTCAACTAATTTCAATTTTGGCCATTTTTGCAGTCGGGCGACGGCCCCGCGCGTGACGCCACGGCGGTGCTGACGCGTGCGCTGAGCAGG
>JADNEJ010000467.1 GCA_016292295.1 Candidatus Thiodictyon intracellulare | reverse complement strand
TTTCCCGCCCCGCCTGGGAGCGCGTGCTCGCGCAACTGGCCGCGACTGCCTGAGCAGCATCGGTTTGAAGGTGTGAGTGTAGCAAAAGCCCGCGGCCTTCCGCTCCGGAGTCACCGCCGCCGCACTCGGTGGGTGCTGCGGGCACGGGCACCGGGCCGGTCCCGCGGGGAGCTGCCGGCCGCCTCGGGCCGCACAGCGGCCGACACATGGGTGACGCCGCTGGAGCGGTGTCACCAGAGGAAGATTACAACCCCAACTCCCGCCACCGCGCCTCGACACGCTTGACCGAGACCGGATAGGCGGTGCCAAGCGACTGGGCGAAGAGTGAGACCCGCAGTTCCTCCAGCATCCAGCGGATCTCATCAAGCCGCAGGTCTTCGCGGCCGGCGCACTCGGCGGCTGTGCTGCGCTCACGCCAGCGGGCCTCAATGGGTGCCATCTCGGCCATGCGCTGCTGGTCGCGGGCGGCGGCGTGCAGAAGGCGCTCACAGCGCTGGTCGGCGGCCTTCAGATAGCGCGGGTAGTCCTTCAGATGCGCGTAGGGGATGGCCTGGAGGAAGCCGCAGAAGACCAGGCGGTCGAGTTGGGCACGAAGATCGTCGACGGATGTCTTCCAGTTGATCTGGGTGATGGCGGCGAGGCGTTGGCGCAGGGCCTGGTAGGCGTCCAGGATGGCGGCGCCCAGGGTGCAGACCTCCTGCGCGGTCTTGGCCAGGCCGGGCTTGCGGCTGCCCAGGCGCGACTCGAAGGCGGCCTGGGTGCGGATGGGGTCCAGGCCCTTCAGGAAAGTGAGATCCAGGATCAGGGCCAGGAGTTCGTCGGCCAGGTCGGAGGGCTGGGGCGGCTTGGCGGTGCCGGGCTTGCTTGACGCGGGCTTCTGCGGCTCGGCGTGGCCGGGCCGCACTGAGGTGCGGCGCTCCCAGGTAGGGGCCTTGGCGTATTGTAGCGACATGCGGACGAGACCGAGAAGGCCCTTCTTCAGGGGGCGCAACTCGGCGGTCAGGTAGAGCATGAAGAGTCGGCGCAGCCCTACACGCATGGCCTGTCGGGCACCCTCGGCGGAGTCGAGCACGCGGATGGCGACGGCATCGCCGGTATCCACCAGGGCGAGGAAGCCGCGCAGCCGGATGCCGGCGCGGGTGAGATCCACCTGCTCGGGCAGGTCGCCGAAGGTCCAGCGGGTCAGGCCCTCGCGCTCCAAGCCGCTCGCGAGGATCTGGGCGAAGCTCTGTTGGCCCTGGCCGCCGTGCTCGCGCTTGAGCTGGGCGGGGTCGGCATCAGTGGCGATCTCACGCCCGCCGTCGTCGACCAGCCGGACCTTGATCCGCAGGTGTTCGGGGATGGCGGCCGGGTCCCAGGCGCCTTCCGGGACCGCCACACCGGTCAGTTCGCGGATCGCCTCGCCCAGAGCTTGGATCAGGGGCCGGTCGCTGGGCCTCAAGTGGGCCGCCAGGCGCGCGGCGGTGTCCGGGATCGGCACCAGAGCCTTGCGCAGCGCCTTGGGCAGGCCGCGCAGCAGTTCGGTGATCCGCTCGGTCAGGAGCCCCGGGACCAGCCACTCCAGGCGCTCACCGGAGACCTGGTTGATGAGTGGGAGCGGGACCACCAGGGTCAGGCCGTCGGCGGTCGTGCCGGGGTCGAAGTGGTATTCCAGCAGCAGGCGGGTAGCGCCGACCTGCAGGCCGTCCGGGAAGGCCTCGGCGGTGACGGCCGCGGCGTCGTGGCGCATCAGGTCGGCCATGCGCAGGTGCAGCACTTTGGGGTCCCGGCGAGTTGCCTCGCGCAGCCATTTCTCGAACTGGGCGGTGGAGTAGATGCCGGGGGGCAGGCGCTGGTCGTAGAAGGCGACGATGACTTCCTCTTCGACCAGGATGTCGCGGCGGCGCGACTTGGCCTCCAGATGTTGGACGTACTCGATCAGTTCCCGATTGTGACGCCAGAAGGGGGCGCGGGTCTCAAAATCGCCCCCGGCGAGTGCGCAGCGGATGAAGATCTCGCGCGCCTCCGCCGGGTTGATGGGGCCATAGTTGACCCGGCGGTGCGGCACCAGGGTGACGCCGAAAAGGGTCACCTTCTCGTGGGCGGCAACCTGGCCCGAGTTCGCCTGCCAGTGGGGCTCGGCGTAGGTACGCTGCAGCAGGTGAGCGCCGGCCGCCTCGATCCAGGCGGGCTGGACGCGGGCAACGATGCGCCCGTAGTGGCGGCTGGTCTCGATCCGCTCGGCGGCGACGATCCACTTGGGGCCCTCCTTATGCAGGCCGCTGCTGAGGTGGATGAGGAAGCGGCTGTTGCGGGCGCCCTGGTACTCGCGGTTCTCATCCTTGAAGCCGATGTTGGCGAGCAGGCCGGTGAGGAGCGCGCGGTGGATCTCCTCGGGGGTGCCGGGGGCCTCGATCGCCCGTCCGTCGGCGTCAATGGGAGACTGTGATGCAGCCCTGGTCTGGCTCGACGCGGCGATGTCACGCCCTTTCAGGGCTGATCGTCGTGGCTGCGTCGACCCAGGGCCTTGCTCTGGGCTGGTATGTCGCGCCCCTTCTGGGCTTGTCCGTGGTCGGTCTCGACCCGCTGCGCAGACACCGGAGGCTGGCTGTTCGCCGGTCCTACGGGACTGCCGTGCAGCCGCCATTTCGTGCATCTGCTCGCGCAATTGCGCGTGGATGTCGTGCCACTCCAGGACGCGGTTCCAGTTCAGAAAATGCTGCTGGCAGAGCTTGCGGAACTGGTTCTTGGAGAGTGCCTTGCGCTCCTTCTCGACGAAGCGCCAGAGGTTGAGCAGGGTGAGAAAATCCGAGTCCGGGTGGTTGAAGGTGGCATGGATCTGGTCCGCCGCCTGCTGCCGGTCCAGTGGACGCTCGCGCGGGTCCTGGATGCTGAGCGCACTGGCAATGACCAGAATCTCGGCCAGGCAGTGGTAGTCCGCGGCGGCGAGCAGCAGGCGCCCGATGCGCGGGTCCACCGGCAGGCGCGCCAGCTCCAGCCCGAGCGGGGTCAGTTCGCCCCGCGGGTCGATGGCGCAGAGTTCCTCCAGGGTGCGATAGCCGTCGGCGATGAGGCGCCCGTCCGGCGGGTCCAGGAAGGGAAATGACTCGATATCACCGAAGCCCAGGAGCTTCATCTGCAGGATGACGGCCGCTAGATTGGTCCGCTGGATCTCGGGTTCGGTATAGGCGGCGCGGGCCGCGAAGTTGTCCGGCGTGTAGAGGCGGATGCAGACACCGGCGGCGACTCGCCCGCAGCGCCCCTGGCGCTGATTGGCTGAGGCCTGGGAGATGCGCTCCACCGGCAGGCGCTGGACCCGGGCGCGGTGGCTGTAGCGGCTGATGCGGGCAAAGCCCGGGTCCACCACATAGTGGATGCCAGGGACCGTGAGCGAGGTCTCAGCCACGTTGGTGGCCAGTACCACCCGCCGGGTACCGTGGGGCTTGAAGACCCGCGCCTGCTCCTCGTAACCCTGGCGGGCGAAGAGCGGCAGGACCTCGGTCGAGAGGGGGTGCTGCTTGCGCAGGGTCTCGGCAGTCTCGCGAATCTCGCGTTCGCCGGAGAGGAAGACCAGCACGTCCCCCCTGCCCTCCCGGGCCAATTCGGCCACGGCGTCCGAGATCGCCTGCTGCATGGCGTCGTCGCGCTCGCCGGCGCTCTCGTCGTCTGCGGGCGGGCGGTAGCGGACCTCCACCGGGTAGGTGCGGCCGGAGACCTCATTGATGGGCGCCGGGGTGCCGTCGGCCCCGGCAAAGTGCCGCGCGAAGCGCTCGGGGTCGATAGTGGCGGAGGTGACGATGAGCTTCAACTCCGGGCGACGCGGCAGCAGGCCCTTGAGGTAGCCCAGCAGGAAGTCGATATTGAGGCTGCGCTCGTGGGCCTCGTCGATGATCAGAGTGTCGTATTCGCGTAGGTCCCGGTCGTGCTGGACCTCGGCGAGCAGCATGCCGTCGGTCATCAGCTTGATGCAGGTCTGGGGGCTTACCCGATCGTGGAAGCGCACCTTGTAGCCGACCAGACCGCCCAGTTCCGCACCCAGTTCCTGGGCGACGCGGCTTGCCAGGCTGCGTGCGGCGATGCGCCGCGGCTGAGTGTGACCGATGCGCCCGTAGCGACCGCGCCCCAGTTCCAGACAGAGCTTGGGCAACTGGGTCGACTTGCCGGAGCCGGTCTCACCGCACAGCACCAGCACCTGGTGGGCCTGGATCAACTCGGCGATCTCGGCGCGACGCTCACTCACCGGCAATTCCGGGGGGTAGGCGATGATCGGCACCAGGGCGTTGCGGCGCTGCGCGAGCGCCTGGGAGGCGTGCACCGCCTGCCAGAGCTTGATCGGGCCCGCCTCGAGCGGCTGCCCCGCGCGAGCACGCCGCCGCAAACCCTGCCGACGCGCCCGCAGCGTCGAGCGGTCGGCTATCAGGCAGCGATCAAGGTCTTGGTCAGAGGGAAGCAGATCGGCGTTCAAACTGGGGGAAGCGGACAAGGCTGGCTCTATCGACATACAGCGGCCATGGTCGGCGAACGGATGTCAGCATTCGCGCTGGAAAGCAGGTATATTACCGCGCCAACAGCAACCGCGAGAACGGCCTCGCCCGACAACCAAAAAACAGGACGGCCCCCGCCAAGACCAAGACCAAGACTGAGAAGTCCAAGGCCAAGGCCGATACCGCCAAGTCGAAGTCGAAGTCCAAGACCGAGAACGGCAAGTCCCAAGCGCCCGCGGAGGCCGCCAAGACCAAGACGGCCGAGGCCTTCAAACACCGGGCGCGGCGCCCGAACGTCGGTCACGGCGCGAACCCTACGCCGGTTGAGTCCGCGCTGCCCGCACCGACCGCGGGCCAACCCAACCCGCCCGCCAACCCGACCGTGTTCAAGCACAGACCAGGCGTGCTGGGGATCAGCCTGCGCACCCTACGGCAGGATCAGATCAAGGAGTACGTGACCGAGCCGGCCGCCCTGGTCGCACTGGCCCTGGTCGCACTGGCCCTGGTCGCACTGGCCCTGGACGACCTGTACCTGGCACCCGTCAACAAGGGCACCCATGTCGAGCTCCACCTGGGCAAGCGCATCCCCTTCGAGGGCAAGGGTGACAAGGTCTCGCCCAAGTCCCGGCGCCTGCTCGACGTCATCGCCCGCATCCTCAAAGACAACCCCCAGACCCAGGTCCAGGTCCAGGTCCACACGGACAACACCGGCGACGCGCGCCATAACCTGCAGCAATCACAGCGGGCGGCGGAGGCCGTCAGGGCCTATCTGATGACCAAGGGCGTCACCGGCGAACGGATCACCGTCGTCGGCCGCGGTGGTGAGGTACCCCTGGCCGCCGGCACCGGCAAGCGCAAGCTGGCGCGGCCAGAACGCAACCGTAACCGGCTGGTTGAACTGATCGTCGAGCTCTTGTGACCCGCACCAATGGCCTCGACCGACAAGTCCGCACAGCCGGTACCGGCGACGTCGCCCGCAGCACCGGTCGGGGAGCTCAGCCCCCCGGACGGCCCACGCTGAGGACGACGGCAATCTCTGCCGAAACAAGGCCGACTGCGCTGCGACACCCTGTATCCAACCGCTCGGAGACCCTGCGATGAAACTCATCACCACCTCGCTACTCGTCATCACCCTGGCCGCCGTGTCGGCGTGCAGCACGACCGAGAGGCATGTGCGGCCCACCACGCCGCCCGGGACGTGCGCGAAGCCTATCGGATCAACGCCGTGATCTTGCTCGGTCAGGGGTGTGCGCCGGCCGATGTGGCCGATGCCTTGCTGATCGACCCAGACACTGCTCGCGA
>JADNEJ010000499.1 GCA_016292295.1 Candidatus Thiodictyon intracellulare | reverse complement strand
AGGATTCCCGCATCAAGCTTGTCTTTCTTCCGCCTTATGCGCCAAATTTGAATCTCATTAAACGGCTATGGAAATTCTTTAAGAAAAAAGTTCTGTATAACAAATATTATGAATCATTTGACTTGTTTCGCAAACCCTGCGCAGACTTCTTCAGCAACCCGGGTGAGTATCAGAGTGACTTGCGCTCCTTGCTGACGGAGAATTTTGAAATAACCGGTCGGTGAGGAAACCGAAAATTTGGCATTAGCTGAGTATACCAAGAAAGATGAAAGTCGCCGGTTGGAATGGCCTCCGGCCGCGATGCGACGCCGCGGTAACCTTCGACGCTGCGGCTTTCTGCGAGACCTCGTCGTGGCCGGAGGCCGCTCCCACCGCGTCGCTGTGCGATTTTCACGGTAAGCCTCGACCTCCGGTTGGGGGCGCGTTGGCGCCCGGAGGTCGAGACTTTAATCGGTGGGGAGACGTGAGGCCCTGAAATCCTCACCAGAGGTTGAAGAGGTGCAGCCGAACGCAGCCCAGGCCGGGGACAGGCAACGTGGTGAGGTCGGCGATCTGGTTAGATTCGGTGAACCCCGTCGGATTCGGCCCACGGAAGCATTGGAGCGTGCGGGCCTTCACCTCCAGCAACCAGACCTCCGGGATGCTGACCCGGGCATAGCAGCCGAGTTTGACGTCCCGATCAAAACGCAGTGTGGTGTCGGCGACCTCAATCAGCAGCAGGACGTCCCCTGGCCTGGGATGGCGTAGCCGGTACTTCGATGCGGGTGGGGTCACAAGCGCCAGGTCCGACTGCGGCTCGTCGTGGCGGCCCAAATGGGTCGGGTTCTGCACGCGTACGATCGCCGCGTCGTCCACCGCTCGCTCCAACGTTCGCTGGACCTCGGTCACGGTAATCGCATGGGCTGCTCCAACCGGCGGCATTTCGATCACCTCCCCGTCGATCAGTTCGACTCGTGCATCGAGTACGAGGATGCCGACCTCGGCCATGCAGTAGTAATCCGTGACCGTATAGCGGTGGCGGCGTACCAGGGTCAGGTCTTCGTCGGTGCTGGACATTGCTCGGTACCTCGGCCCTCTTTACGTTCGGCGATTGGCGCTCGGGGCGCGGCGCACCGGTTGCGCCCTGTCGGGAGCGCCTCAGCGCCTCACCCCAGTGCGGCTCGGCATAGCCCCAGCAGGTGCGCAGCGGTCGTCTGCGCGAGGCGCCGCCGCACTAGGGTGAGGCGCTCCCAGTCTGCCTTGCGCGGCGAGCGGCCGCGGTCTCACGCGGGCTCGGCCTTGATCACAAATCCGCCCAAAGCTGGCCGGCCCATGTGGGTTTGCGCGCGCAAGACCATGTTCTGCATGGGAGCGGCGACGCCGAGACTGAACAAGGTGGGCGGAATTATGATCAAGGCCCGCGGGCTCCACACCCGGCTAAGGATAACCGGTATCAGACCTCCTGGTAGATCTTGGCCCCTTCCTGCACGAATTCCTGCGCCTTTTCCTTCATGCCCTCGGCAATGGCTACTTCCAGGTCCTCGAGACGATGTGCCTTGGCATAGTCACGCACGTCCTGGGTGATACGCATAGCGCAGAAGTGAGGGCCGCACATGCTGCAGAAGTGGGCGACCTTGTGCGACTCATTGGGCATGGTCTGGTCGTGGTATTCGCGCGCCCGCTCGGGGTCGAGTGAGAGATTGAACTGGTCGTCCCAGCGAAATTCAAAGCGCGCCTTGGACAGTGCATTGTCGCGCACCTGGGCCCCGGGTAGGCCCTTGGCGAGATCCGCTGCGTGGGCAGCGATCTTGTAGGTCACGATACCATCGCGTACGTCCTGCTTGGTCGGCAGCCCCAGATGCTCCTTGGGCGTCACATAACAAAGCATGGCGGTGCCGTACCAGCCGATGTTGGTGGCGCCGATGCCGGAGGTGATATGGTCATAGGCGGGGGCGATGTCGGTGATGAGCGGCCCCAAGGTATAGAAGGGGGCTTCGAAGCAGTCCGTCAACTCCTTGTCCATGTTCTCTTTGATCATCTGCAAGGGGACATGGCCGGGGCCCTCGATCATGACCTGTACGTCGTGCTGCCAGGCGATTCGAGTCAGCTTGCCCAGGGTCTCCAATTCGGCGAACTGAGCTGCGTCATTGGCGTCGGCGACGGACCCTGGGCGCAGTCCATCTCCTAGACTGAAGGCGACGTCATAGGCATTGAGGATCTCGCAGGTCTCCTCGAAATGGGTATAGAGGAAGTTCTCCTGGTGGTGGGCCAGGCACCACTTAGCCATGATGGAGCCACCGCGGGAGACAATGCCTGTCAAGCGATCGGCGGTGAGCGGGACATAGCGCAGCAGGACCCCGGCATGAATGGTGAAGTAGTCCACCCCCTGTTCCGCCTGCTCGATCAGTGTATCGCGGAAGATCTCCCAGGTGAGTTCCTCCGGGCGGCCATCGACCTTCTCCAGCGCTTGATAGATAGGGACGGTGCCGATGGGCATGGGGGCATTGCGCAGGATCCATTCGCGGGTCTCGTGGATGTTCTTGCCGGTGGAGAGATCCATCAGGGTGTCGCCGCCCCAGCGAGCCGACCAGACCATCTTCTCTACCTCGTCAGCAATGGACGAGGTGACCGCCGAGTTGCCAATGTTGGTATTGATCTTCACCCGGAAATTGCGCCCGATGATCATGGGCTCCAGTTCCGGGTGATTGATATTCGCCGGGATGATGGCGCGGCCGCGGGCAACCTCGTCGCGGACGAAGGCGGGCGTGATAGACTCCGGCAGGGCGGCACCGAATGACTGACCGCGGTGTTGGCGCAGGAGTCGGGCGTAGCGGGGGTCGCGGTGCAGTTCGTCCAGACGCAGATTCTCACGGATGGCGCAATATTCCATCTCGGGGGTGATGATCCCGGCGCGGGCATAGTGCAATTGGGTGACGTTGCCGCCCGCGGCGGCGCGGCGCGGGATACGCAGGTGCTCGAAGCGCAGATGGTTGAGCGCCGGATCGTCCTGGCGGCGGCCGAAGTCTGAGCTGGGCGCGGCGAGTTGCTCAGTGTCGCCGCGCTCGGTGATCCACGGGGTGCGCAGCGCCGGCAGACCGGCCAGCAGGTCGATCCGCACCCCGGGATCGGTATAGGGTCCGGAGGTATCGTAGAGGAAGACCGGCAGGTTCTCCTCGCTCCCCTGGCTACTGTGGGTGGCGCTCAGGGTGACCTCGCGCATGGGTATCTGCACGTCGGCCCGGGACCCCTGAACGTAGACCTTGCGGGAGTTGGGAAAGGGCTGGGTTACCTCGTTCGACAGCCGGGTAGTCTGCTGGATGAATTCGTTCGCAATGGCGCTCATGAGTGTCCTCGAGGGGCAAGCCGGCGCGTACCGGCGCCGGTTCTGTGTATCATCGAAGCCGTTGCCTGGGGGGCGGCGACCGGTTGCGGGTTGGCGGGCGGGAAGGCGGTGACGAACGGACGGCGGGACCGCGGGTGTTGCGGGTATTCCGGCGGGGTTCGCCTGCTTTCCTGCCCCGGCAGGATCCGGATCAGGTTCAAAGGGACTCTCTCAGCCCGACCTCGGGCGGACACCCCCAGCAGGTTCGGTGCGACGAACCTAACCAAATGTCCGGCGGATTTCAACTGCGGTGACCCGCCCTGCCCTGCGGCGCCCGGAGATGTGATCAGGGGACGAGCAAGGGACACGAATTCGCGCTACCTTACACAATTGTGGGCACACGGAGTCTCCCCGCGGGCCGCTCCCGCCGGTCCGCGACCGTCTGCACCGGGTTGGTGTGCAGGAAACCGGTCAGCCAATAATTTGAGATTTGCCAGATGTTCAATCCGTCTACCCACGCGGCGCCGAACAACCGGGTCTACTATCTGGGTGCCGATTCGGTCCTGGGCCTTGGCTTGATCCTCAACCATAAAGGCCTGAAGCTCTGACCTTTGAGTCGCCGGACGCCCTGATGGGCGCGGCGCGACAGGCCTCGTTGGCGGTCCTGGAGCTGGGGCGGCGGCTGCCAGGTACCGTGCTGGAGTCCTTCATCCTAACTATGATGGGGGGCGCGCCCCGTCCGGAACTGCTGTGCATCGCCCCGGCGGACGACATCGAGACCCGCTTGCAGGCTCAGCGCGCGGGCGCCCAGAGCCTCTACATGGCCTCGGTGCCAGCCGCTGATCTGGCCAAGAAGGTGATTTAGATCAGCGGTATCGGCAGTGATGAACGCTATCGGGTGCTGGTGGTTGAGGATGATCCGGCCCAGGCGGGCTATGCCGCCCTGTTGCTGCGCAATTCGGGCCTGGAGCCGCGCGTGTTGGGCGAGCCGCTCAAGGCCCTGGAGGCCATACGCGACTTTCGCTCGGACCTGGTCCTGATGGATCTGTATATGCCTGATGCCAATGGGGACGAACTCACCGCGATCATCCGTGACCAGGACGAGTTCTTCGACCTACCCATCATCTTTCTCTCCTCCGAGCGCGACCTCGACAAGCAGATGGAAGCCCTGCGCTTGAGCGGTGACAGCTTCATCGCCAAGCCGATGCAACGCAAATTCCTGATCGAGTCCATCGACCACCGCATTCGCATGAGCCGCTGGCTGCGCGAGCGCCGCCAGGCGGTCAATCGACGCGATGCGCCTACCGGGTTGCTCCAGAAGGACCTCTTTCTGCGCCAACTGGACCGCTGTGTGCGCAGCCCTACTTTACCGGGGGACGGTTGCGGCCTGTTCCAGATTCGAGATCGACTCACCACAGGAGACCCTGGACCGGCTGGGTGCCGAGGGGACCGAGCAGCTGCTGCGTCAATTTGAGTTGCGGCTGAGCAAGCACATGACCTCGGAGGAGAGTGCCACGCGGCTCGGGGACTTCAGCTACGCCTTGCTGGTCCGGCGCGACGACACCCGGGGGCTCACCGAGTTGGCGGAACGGCTGCGCGGCTCGCTCGTCGATCCGGGACCGTCCGGCGAATCCCAGGGCAAGGGGGGCGCTGGCGCGCAGGCCGGGGGCGTCGGCGGGACCACCCTCAGTATCGGGATCGAACTGTTTTCGCCCCCCGTCGGACGACGCCGTCACCATGATCTCCCGCGGCCAGAAGGCGGCCATGTCGGCGCGCCTGGACGGGGGTAACCGGTCGCGCTGCTGGGCGCCGGCCGTGGCGACTGGACCGGCGCTCAATAAGGATGCCCAGATCCGCGCCTTGCTGGAGGACGCGATCAGCCACCGGGGGCTGGTCTCCTGTTCCAACCCATCGTCTGCTTGAGTCAGGAGACCGGGGAACTCTACGAGGCGCAGTTACGCCTGCGCGCCTCGGACGGTGAGCACATCCCGCCCAATGACTTCCCTGCCGGTGGCGGAGCGCTGCGGGCTCATGCCGGCCATCGATCGGTGAGTGATCCAGCAGGCGCTGGACGTGATGGATATCCAGCGGGTGGTCCACCCGCGGTTGCGTCTGCTGGTCCACCAGGTGGTGGACTCGGTCGCCGCCCCCCACTGGCTCCCTTGGTTCCGTGACCAGATCGTTCAGCGGCGGTGGTGCCGTCGGAGCGGCGGACATAGAAGTTGTGTATGGCCGTCAAGACTGCTAGCTTGCGACCACTCAAGCGGTGACTGCCGTGCTGATACAGCGACAGATGGCCGTTGCGCCCTTCCATACAGGAACTGCTGCGCTGAAACAGATCGGCACAGCCCCCGGCGACCGCCTCGATCTGTGCGCGGCGCGCGGGCGCAAGAGTGCGAGCAACTGCGCGCTCAGGGCCGTGAGTCGATGACGGGTGTCGGCGTGGGTGCTGCGCCCCGCGACCCGCTCCAGGTAGAGGGC
>JADNEJ010000299.1 GCA_016292295.1 Candidatus Thiodictyon intracellulare | reverse complement strand
CAGTGTACCGGACCCGCCGCCCCGACGGGGCCCCGAAGTCCGACAGGCTGCTAGAGCCTATGATGCAGCTGACGGACGCCGACAGTGCGCCGGGGTCCGTCAGCGTCCGTTGCGATCCCGGCCGACTAATCGTCACCCATGATCCCCAGCAACTGCAACAAGCTGATGAACAAGTTGAAAATACTGAGATAGATGCTGTAGGTCGCTATGATGTAGTTGGTCTCCTCGCCGCGGGCGAGGCGGCTGGTGTCCCACAGGATCAGTGCGCTCATCAGCAGGATCATGGCGGCGGAGATGGCCAGCGACAGAGCGGGGATGGCGAAGAAGAGGTTGGCGAGCATCGCAATCAGCAGCACCATCATGCCGGCGAACACGAAGCCGCCCAGGAAGCTGAAGTCACGCTTGGTGGTCAGGGCATAGCCTGAGAGCCCCAGGAAGATCAGCGCCGTGCCGCCGAAGGCTGTGGCGACGGTCTCTGGTCCGTGGGGTAGCGCCAGGTAGATGCTTAAGATCGCCCCCAGTCCGAACCCCAGCAGGCCGGTGATCAGGAAGATGACGCCGATGCCAGCGGACGAGTTGGCCGTCCTGGGCAGCACGAAGATCCCGAGCACCATGGAGATGATCACGGCCCCCATGTAGGCCATCGGCGGCATGTGCAGGGCCATGGACAGCATGGCGGTCAGGGCGCTGAAGGCCAGGGTAGCCGCGAGCAGCAGGTAGGTGTTCTTGAGAACCTTGTTGGCCGCGATCGCCTCCGGGGCGCCGCGCAGCAGGGTGTAGTCGAGGTTGGCCATAGTGGTCTTGCTCCTGGTTGAGGTTTGGATGTGAAGCCGGTGTGGCCGCCGCGGTGGGCGACTCGCCAGACCCGGGGACAAAAGCCGAGTTCCGCTAAGGATACCGGACGCCAAGCCCCAGGCAAAGCCTTGGGTGTGAGCACGGATTCGGTTATCCTGGTAGCCTGGCACGTTGGGCTCATCGCCGCAGGTACAAGGGGTGAGGTTTCCAAGTCGCGTCCGGAGAGGTGGCTGAGCGGCTTAAAGCGGCGGTCTTGAAAACCGTTGAGGAGCAATCCTCCGGGGGTTCGAATCCCTCCCTCTCCATCAATAGATCAACAAATTATAGAAATTTCTGAAATCTCTTTCACCCGCATTTGGCGCAAACGCGGCGCACCAGCCGGCTGGCTGAAGCCGCGACCTGCAGTTGCGGCGCCCACTGGAGGCCGACGCTTAAGCGGGATGCGCGCCCGGGACCTTCCAGCGTCGCGTGTCGTTGCGTTGGTTCGACCCAGGCACCTTGTTGCATAAACCGGAAGGCGGCTTCGGGGCCCGCGGGGGCGGGACGCCCCCGCTCCTTTAGCCCCCATGCCGCTTGCGGTAACCCTCCAGGAAGCGGCCGATCCGCCCCATGGCCTCCTCCAGGTCGTCGGTATTGGGCAGGAAGACGACGCGCATGTGGTCCGGATGGGGCCAGTTGAAGCCGCTGCCCTGCACCAGTAGCACCTTGGCCTCCAACAGCAGGTCCAGGATGAAGTGCTGGTCATTGACGATGGGGTAGACCTTGGGGTCCAGTCGTGGGAACAGGTAAAGCGCCGCCTGAGGCTTGTGGCAGGTTACGCCGGGGATGGCGGTCAGGATTTCGTGTGCCAGGTCGCGCTGCTTGCACAGGCGCCCATGGGGGGCGACCAGGTCGTCGATGCTCTGATAACCGCCCAGCGCCGTCTGGATGGCGTATTGGGCCGGTACGTTGGCGCACAGGCGCATGGAGGCGAGGATGTCCAGCCCTTCGATATAGTCGCGGGCCTGGCGCTTCTCCCCGGACACGATCGCCCAGCCAGCGCGGTAGCCGCAGGCGCGGTAGTTCTTGGACAGGCCGTTGAAGGTCACGAACAGCACGTCTTCGGCGAGTGACGCGATGGAGGTATGGGTGGCGCCGTCGTAGAGCACCTTATCGTAGATCTCGTCGGCGTAGACGATCAACTGATGCGTGCGGGCGATCTCCACGATCTCCAGCAGCAGGCCCGCCGGGTAGAGCGCGCCGGTGGGATTGTTGGGGTTGATGATGACGATGGCGCGGGTGGACGAGGTGATCTTGGCGCGGATGTCGTTCAGATCCGGCAGCCAGCCCGCCCCCTCGTCACAGAGATAGTGGCAGGGGGTGCCGCCGGCGAGCGAGACGGCCGCGGTCCACAGCGGATAGTCGGGTGCCGGCACCAGCACCTCGTCGCCGCTGTCGAGCAAGGCCCCCATGGTCATCACGATTAGCTCCGAGACCCCGTTGCCGATGTAGATATCCCCCACCTGAACCGCGGCGATCTGCTTCTCCTGAGTGTAGTGCATGATCGCCTTGCGGGCGGCGAAGAGCCCCTTGGACTCGATATAACCTGAGGCATTGGGCAGGTTGTGGATTACATCGCGCACGATCTCGTCCGGCGCCTCGAAGCCGAAGACGGCCGGGTTGCCGATGTTGAGCTTGATGATGTGGTGGCCTTCCTCCTCCATCTGATAGGCGCGGGCCATCACCGGGCCGCGGATGTCGTAGCAGACATTGGCCAGTTTGGCGGATTTGAGGACGGGCTGCATGGCAGGTTACTTCCAGTGGGTGGGAGCGCGGGACGCGGCCCTGCGGACCGTCCCCTGGGCGCGTGACAAGCCGGCCAAGGTACCCGATCAGGCCCGTGCCCGGCAAATGGCGAGACCGCCCCCGGCCGCAGTGCCGGGAGCAGAGTCCCGGGCACTCAGGGGATGTAGCCGGGGGCGTTTGGTCCCAGGTTCTTCTCGCCCCGGATAGCCGCTTCGTGCGGGTTGACCGTGACCGCTCCGGCAAGCCGCCATCGTTGGTGGTCCCGTCACTGAAGTCCTGGACGTCCTCGCCGATGCCCGACCCCACGGCCCTTGCGGGCCCGGCTCGATGACCTGGTGGACGTCCACATCGATCCCCTGAGTGGTGACGATCTCCTCGGTAGCGGCCGCGGCGGCGCCGAGGTCGAGCGCCAGCAGCAGGGGACCGATGGCGGCGAATTTCAGGTTCTTAGGGCTCACTGTGCACCTCGTGGGCTGATCGATCGAAGGAGAGATAATGTATTCAGAAACAATAATTTAATATAACAAAAATTGCCCCGGGGTGCGCCGGATGTGTGGCGCGAAGCGCTGCCGCCGACCCGCCTTCCGGCGTTCAAGTTGCCTTGATTTGCCGCGCACCCAACGCAGCACCGCCTTCTCGCCCTCGACCACCAGGAAGATCGCAACCCTCACGCCCGTCGACAGCAGCCAGTCATGCAGCGTCACGGCGGTGGTGTTGAACCAATGGTTCATGAAGAGCGCATAGACGAACAGCAGTTGCAGCAGCATAAGCACGGCGATGGCGATCTAAGCCGCCGGGTTGGTGAACCAGCGCCTCAGGGGCGTGCTCGATGCATAGAGGAAGCGACAGTTGAAGAGGAAAAACACCTGCCCCAGCGCTAGGGTGTTGACCGCCATGGTCTGGGCCCTGCTCATATAAGGAAGACGGCGATGGTGGCCGCGCCGATCAGCACCGAGACGAGCGCGATGCGCCAGACGAACCAGCCGTCGAGGATGGGCGCCGCGGGTCGGCGCAGGGGGCGCTGCATGACCCCGAGCTCCGCGGGCTCGAAGGCGAGCGCGAGCGTGAGCGCGAGCGTGACCACCATGGTGACCCAGAGGATCTGCACCGGCGTGAGCGGCAGGGCAAAGCAGAAGACCACCGCGACCAAGAGGACCAGGGCCTGGGCGCCGTTGGTCGGCAGCAGGAACAGGATCGACTTCTGGAGGTTGTCGTAGATGGCGCGGCCCTGTTCGACCGCGCGCTCGATGGAGGCGAAATTGTCATCGGCCAGCACGATGGCCGCCGCCTCCTTGGTCGCCTCGGTCCCCTTGATGCCCATGGCTACGCCCACGTCGGCGCGCTTGAGCGCCGGGGCGTCGTTGACCCCGTCGCCGGTCATGGCGACGACCTCGCCGTTGGCCTGGAGCGCCTGGACCAGGCGCAGCTTGTGCTCCGGGCTGGTGCGTGCGAAGCAGTCGTAGTGCTGGACGATGCGGCGCAGTTGCGCGTCGCTCGCGGCCTCCAACTGGGTCCTGGTCGCCGATGCCGACCAGGCCCAGGAAGCGCAGGCCCTGCTCGAGGTCCGCGAGTGTCAGCGCGACCTGGTCGGCGGCGGCCCGGCCCGCGGCGGCGGCCAGTACTCGTAGCCCCTGGGCGCTCAGAGCGTCGATCTGCGCCACCCAGAAGGCGTGATCGAGCGGCTCGCTGCCGCCCTCTGCGGTACATTGCAGGGCACAGCGCTCCAGCAGCGGGCCGGGCGCGCACTTGAGCAGGACCTGCAGCCCGGCGTCCGGTACCTGCTGGAGCGTGACCATGGACTTGTGTCGCGAGTCGAAGAAGATGACCGCCAGGCGCGCCGCCGTGCCGCGCTCGAAACCGAGCTTGCATGCCAGGGTGCGCAGCGCGCCCTCGGTCGGTTCGCCGATGACCATCCAGTGGCCGTCCTCCAGGGCGATCTCGGCGTCGTTGCAGCGGGCCAGGACCTCGACCAGGGCCGCGAGATCCGCGGCCTGAGCCAGTTCGACGCGCTGCCCGTCGCGCTCGACATGACCCTGCGGGGCATAGCCGATCCCCGTCACGTTGTAGCGGCCAACGCCAGTGACCAGGTGCCGCACCGTCATCTCATTGCGGGTGAGGGTGCCGGTCTTGTCGGTGCAGATGACCGTCACCGCGCCCAAGGTCTCCACCGCCGGGAGGCGGCGGATGATGACATTGCGCCGTGCCATCTGCTGCACGCCGAGCGCGAGGGTGATGGTCAGGACCGCCGGCAGGTCATCCGGGATGGCTGCCACCGCGAAGCCGATCGCCGCCATCACCAGTTCGCCGACGGGGAAGTCGTGGAGCAGCCAGTCGATCAGGAACATCCCCACCGCCATGGCGAGGATGACGAAGGAGGTCACCCGCCCGAAGGCGGCTATCTGTCGGGTGAGCGGCGTGGCCAGCGTCTCGACGTCCGCGATCATCCGGTTGATGCGGCCCAACTCGGTGGTCGGTCCGGTGCCCGTGACCACCCCCAGGCCGGGGCCGGCGGCGACCAGGGTGCCGGAGTAGGCCATGCCGAGCAGGTCGCCGAGCCCCGCCGCCCGATCGACCGCCGCGGTGCCCTTGTCGGCCGGTATGGACTCGTCGGTGAGCGCCGACTCGTCGATGCGTAAATTCGCCGCCTCACGCAGGCGCAGATCGGCCGGGAGCTGATCGCCGGCGCGCAGCCGCACCTGGTCCCCCGGTATCAGGTCGGCCGCGTCGATCTCTACCCAGCGGCCGTCGCGGCGGCAATGGGCGTGCAGCACGAGCATCTTGCCCTCCTGCGGCGCGGCCGGGAGCCGATTGGGGTCGCTTGCCTGAAGCTGCGCCGCGGCCTCGGCGGTGGAGAGACCCGCGGGCGAACCGTACAGCGCCGCCACGATCTGCGCGGCCGACAAGGCGTGCGGGTCCTGGACGCGCGGCCCGGCGGGCGCCCGCGCCGCGGGGCGCGCCGGGCGAACATCGAATGCAACTGCAATGCAACTGCATGGTTCACTCCTCCCGGGGACGCGGACTGCCGTGCGGCGGGTCGCCGCTACGGATGTCAGGCCACGTAACAAACTATAGGTTCAGAGAAATACTTTGCCAGCCATACACTTTTAGATTATCCTGGAGGAGGGTTACCGGCACTGCCGGCCGCCAAACTCAAGCCGTTGACCGCCTGCACGACCTTCGGAACCACGACCAGCATGCGCTCGGGATCGAC
>JADNEJ010000277.1 GCA_016292295.1 Candidatus Thiodictyon intracellulare | reverse complement strand
GCCGGGGCCGCGTAGCGGACCAGACGGATTGGCTCCATGGTCCTCCATGGGTCCGCCGTGCGGACCCTGGCCCCCCGATTGCCGAGCGCGGCTGAGACGATGATTGGGGTCGCCTAAAATGGCCAAAATCGAGATCAAGCCACTGAATAAATAGCCATGTGCATTTGCTACATAATGCCGGATGTGCGAAGTCACGACGACGAAGATTTGTTCATTAGATAAAGCCAAGAAATCGACGCAGAACAAGCATTCACTGACGTAGCGCTTGGGCTCGCTTCTTACCCCAAGCTACAGCGCAATCGGCGGAACACAACGCGGCGGTTACCCGCGAGGCTGCGCCGTACGAGCCTGCCGCACTTCCAGTGGCTTGTGCGCTTGTCCAGCAGATGGATACGGATTGAATCCGCCCTAATCTTGTGAAGACCGGTCGCAAACACCCCTTGTGGAGCACCGCCGCCCGCCCAGTTGCGCCAGGCTCAGGTTCTGGGCATCCTGCACCCTGACAAGAAGGCGGGCATCGAGTGTCCGCGATAGAGTCTACAAGGGGCTCCCTGACTGTCGACTTCCATCCTTTACCCTGACGAGCGATCCCGCCGAGAGACCCATGCCCTCAGATCGCAAGGCCATCGACGTCGCCGGCGATGTGAACGCCTTCCTGACACAAGTGGCGGCGACCCCCCGCGTGGGGCCGCCGGGCGCCGGCGGCCGGCTGATCTTCGCCATGGATGCCACCGCCAGCCGAGAGCCGACCTGGGACCAGGCGGCGCGCATTCAGTCGGCCATGTTCGCTGATACCCGGGCACTGGGCGGCCTAGAGGTGCAACTATGCTTCTATCGGGGCTTCCAGGAGTTTGAGTCGTCGGACTGGATAGCGAACTCGCCAACGCTCCTGCGGCGCATGAATCGGGTCTTCTGCGCGGCGGGCCTGACCCAGATTGGGCGGGTGCTGGAGCACGCCATTGCCGAAGCCGGCCGCGGGCGGGTCAATGCCCTGGTCTTCGTCGGCGACTGCATGGAGGAGAATCGGGAGCGTCTGGCGGACCTGGCCGGTCGGCTCGGGCTGCTGCACCTGCCGGCCTTCGTCTTCCAGGAGGGGTGCGACCCGACGGCGGAGCGCAGCTTCCAGGAGATCGCACGCCTAAGCGGCGGTGCCTGGTGCCCCTTCGACGCCAACAGCCCCGACCTGCTGCGCGACCTGCTAGCAGCGGTGGCGGTCTATGCGGCCGGGGGCCAGGCGGCCCTGACCCGCTACGGGCAGGCGCGGGGCGGAGCGGTGCTCACGCTGACCCATCAGGTAACGCATCCAGGTCGGGGGGGCTGAGGGCAAGATGATTCGTCTGCTGATCGTCCCGCTGTTCGCCCTCGGAGTATGGTGGTTCCTGCGCTGGTTCCGCCGCACGCCGCTGGCCCGGGTCGCCGACACCCTGCGCAAGGTCGCCATGTGGACGGTGATCAGTGTCCTGGTGCTGGCCGCGGTCACCGGTCGGGCGAGCCCGATTTTTGCCTTCATCGCCGCCCTGATCCCGGCCGCGGTTCGCGTGCTCACCTCGCTGCAGGCGGTCCCGGTTCTGCTACGCCTGCTGCGCTCGCTCGGCATCCCAATCTCCGGCGGTCTCTTCGGCGGCGCACCGGCGGGCGGCGCGCCCGGCGGTGGCGGGCGCCCCGGCGGGGCCTCGCGGGGCTCGTCCATCTGCACCCGGTTCTTGGAGATGCGCCTGGACCACGCCACCGGGGCCATGGACGGACGTGTGCTGGAGGGGCCCTTTGCGCAGCGCGCATTGCGGGACCTGCGCCTGGATGAGCTGCAGCGGATGCTGGAGCTGTATCGGGAGGCCGATGCCCAGTCGGCCGCGGTCCTGGAAGCCTATCTGGACCGGGAGCGGGGGACGAACTGGCGCGCGCGCGACCAAGGGCCGGGGGCCGGGCGCGTCGGCAGCGGCAGCGGCCCCATGAACGAGGCGGAGGCCCTGGCGATCCTGGACCTGGAGCCGAGTGCCGACGCCTTGGCGATCCGCGACGCTCATCGTCGGCTCATGCAGCGGCTGCACCCGGACCGGGGCGGCTCCGGCTATCTGGCAGCCAAGATCAACGAAGCCAAGCAGATATTGCTCAAAGGGCTGAGGTGAGGCCGGGAAAAGCAGATGTCCTCAAGGGAGCGCAAGAAAATGGACAGGTACGGCCTTTCTTTGTGTGGCTCGTTGGTCCGAGGCGTCGTGTGACGCGCTTGATCCCAGAAAGCGCAGTTCTCACGCCAAGCTCGCCAAGGTGTTTCAGTGCGTTATCGGCGTTGCGCGATGCACCAGGCGGGTGGCCTGGATGCTGAAGCTACCCGATTATATTTCTTGGCGAGCTTGGCCCCTTGGCGTGAGTAACTGCCGGACTTCGGACCACAGGTATGACGGCAGCCCTTGTTCAAGGCTTGGGTAGCGCAGTTCCAGCCCCAGTTTCTCGCGCAGTTTGCGGTTACACAGTCGGCGCGATTCGGCGAGATAGGACAGCATCGCCGCCGAAACTTGGCCCCTGCCTCGGCAGCGGGATCAGGGGCGGGCGCGGGAGGCCAGTGGCGTCCGCGATGGCGAGGAAATAGTCGGTCATAGTGCTCGGGCTGTCGTCGCAGGCGTTGTAGATGGCCCCGGGTCGGCCGCGCTCCATGGCAAGTGCGCAGGCGGACACCAGATCGTCCACATGGATGCGGTTGCTGTAGGATGACTCCTGCAACCGCACCATGGGCACCCCCTGACGCAGACGCTCCAGGGGCAAGCGTCCCGGGTCATAGATACCGGCAATCCGCAGGATCACGAGTTCATTCCCAGTCGCCTCGGCCCAGCGCGGCAAGGTTTGCTCCGCGTCCCAGCGGCGATGTGATCGGTCCACGCCGGGGCGAGCCGGCCAGGACTCGTCCATCTAGGCCCTCCGGCAGTCCCCGTAGACCCCGGTGGTGCTGATATAGACCATCCGGCGCGGCTGGCCGGCGAAGGCGTCCACCAGCCGACGGGTGTAGGGGTCCTTGCGGCCCTCGCCCGGCGGCGGCGCCAGGTGGAAGACCCGGGCGCCGGCCAGGGGCAGGCTGCCCAGGTCGGCGCCCGTCGGGTCGAGGCCCCCCCAAATCGGCACGCAGCGCCGCGATCCCCGCCGCGGCGAGCCGCTCCACCCCCGTCTGGGTCTGCACCAGCCCCAGGACCTGCTCCCTGCGGTCCAGGTATTGGCGCGCCAGTCGCGTGCCCACATATCCACAACCGATGATGACGATTTCGTTCACCTTGACTCTCCGGGGCAACCTGCCGCGATGACGATGACGGGACCCCAGGCAATGCGCTTTACCACGCGCACTGAACCCGCCAGGCACCACTTTGAGGTGGCGCCTGGGGGACCCTGCTGGTCGCCGCCCTGCGCCAGAGGCTCAGGCTGCCCTACGATTGCCGCAACGGCACCGGCTGCGCCTGCGCGACGCAACTGCTCAGCGGCCAGGTGACCTACCCGAGCGGCAAGACCGAGGGCCTGACGGGCAAGCCGGCGGGCTCCTGCCTCACCTGCCAGGCGGTCCCGCTGTCCGACAGCGTACTCCAGGTCGCGGAGGTTAAGGGTATCGTCCGGATCGAGGTCAGCACCCTGTCCTGCCGGGTCGCGCGCAAGAAGCCGCTCTGCTACGAAGTGGTGCGCCTGCTCTCCTCAAGCCGCTCCAGTTCCTGGCCGGGCAGTACCTGGAGTTCACCCTGCGCGACGGGTGTTGGCGCGCCTTCTCCATCGCCAACGCCCCTCACGATGACGCCTTCATCGAACTGCATGTGCGCCGCGTCCCCCAGGGCCAGTTCACCGGCTGGATCTTCGACCAACTGCAGGAGAAGACCATCCTGCGTATCCAGGCGCCGCTCGACACCTTCACCCTGCGCGAGGAATCCGACCAGCCCCTGCTCCTGATCGGCGGCAACACCGGCTTCGCGCCGCTCAAGGGGATGATCGAGCAAACCTTTCATGTCGGCGTCGAGCGCCCCATCTACCTCTATCGGGAGGTGCGCTCGCGGCGCGCCCTGTACCTCCCCGAACTGCCCCGCGACTGGGCGCGGGCACACGCCAAGCGGCGCTACACCCCGGTCCTGTCGCAACCGGACCCGGACTGGACCGAGCGAATCGGCCTGATCCACGCGGCGGTCGCGGCCGACCACCCGGATCTGCGCGGGTTCGACGTCTATCTGAACGGCCTGCCGGTGATGGTCGAGGCCGGCCGCCGCGCCTTCGCGGACGAAGGCCTGCCGCCTGAGCACCTGTTCTCCGACGCCTTCGAGTATGCCGCCGATGCGCCAGCCAAACCGGGCGACTGAGGCCCCAGCGCACGGCCTTGCCGAGACCCGTCAGACCGCCACCCGTGCCGCGGCACTTGCCTGCGGCACCTATAAGCGGTCAAAATCCCAAGCCCGGTCGATGTTTTCCCCGACCAAGACCATGAGGATCGACCCGATGCGTCCAGTCCTAACCAGCATCGCCCTCGTCATGCTCGCCCTACTCAGCGCCCTCCTGGGCGCCGGCTGTTCATCGACGACCCAACTCACCTCGACCTGGAGTGACCCGGCGGCGGCCCCCAGGCCCTATCGCAACCTGGTGGTATTCGGCATCGCCGCCAACGGCAACGTCCGGCGCGCCTATGAAAACAACTTCGTCGCCGCGCTGCAGGCGCGCGGGATCAAGGCGCGTGGCGGCCATGGCCTGCTGCCCGAGGGTGGTCTGGGCGATGCCAAGTCGATCAAGCGGGCGGTCGGCCAGTCCGGGGCGGACGGGATCATCGTCACCCACCTGGTGGGCGCGCGTGCCCAGACCGTCTTTGTCCCGCCACGCAGCTATGTCGACCCAAACCTCTACGGGAGCCTCTACCCCTATTACCAGCGCGTCTATGGCTATGTCACTGAGCCAGGCTACTACGCCAACTACCCGGTGTTGCAGTTGGAGAGCAACCTCTATGACGCCGCCCGCCAAAAACTCGTCTGGTCTACCCGCTCCGAGACCATGGACCCCGGCTCCGAGACGACCACCATCAAGGGCGTCATCGCCGCCGTCACCCAGGGCCTGGCCACCGCGGGCTATCTCCCCAAATAGCCCCAGGGGTCCCTGGGAGCGCCAGGCACAAGCCCGGCGTGGTAGCACGGACGAAACGCTGTAGTCGTAAGCCGTAGTCGTAAGGGAGTTCAAGGCGCTGATCCTGCGCGTGGTCGCCGAGCAGTCGCCCCGCTTGACCACAGCGCGGTAATCCACAACCCCCGGAGCGCATCCGATGACCACCTTCGTTCTTGACACTCTAGCCTATACCGACACCCTCAAGGCGGGCGGGTTCAGTCCCCAGCAAGCCGAAACGCAATCGCGCGCACTGGCCGAAATCCTTGACCGGCAAATGGCGACCAAGGCCGCAATCGCCGAACACGAGAATAATCTACGGCGCGACATTCGCGAGGTTGAACTGCGGCTGGATGCGCGGATTCGTGAGACGGAACTGAAGCTGGAAGCGCGGATTCGTGAGATTGAACTGAAGCTGGAAACCAAGCTGGCCGAGACCAAGGCCGACCTGACCCGCTGGATCATTGGCGCGGGCTTCCTTCAGACCACTATCGTGGTGGGCGTTTTGCTGAAGGTCGCCAAGCTGGTTTAGCACGATCAAGGTCGTGCTTACCCCGACGGGGGAACGCCCGGCACCTTCACCCGGCTGGCGCGGCCCCTTTCTTGAAGGCTTGCGCGTGAAGGTGCGCTATGGCAAAGCCGACTTGCGGCGACTGCGGGTATTGGAGTGACGGCGGGGGTGGCGCGCAATACGCAGCGCGGCTGGTGCGCGGCGGCGCCGTTGGCGGGGCTGCCGGTGGAGGTG
>JADNEJ010000034.1 GCA_016292295.1 Candidatus Thiodictyon intracellulare | reverse complement strand
CAGATCCTGCTGGGACTGCTGATGGCGCTGCTGCCGCCTGGCTGGCCGATTCTGGCGGTTATGGACGAGACTCTGGAGCAGCGCAAGGGCGCGCGTTGCCGCTAAGGGGATGTACCGCGATGCGGTACGCTCGAAGGGCGTTGAGCATCGGCGCATGCCGTGCATGGGCCTTGATCACAAATCCGCCCAAGGTCGGCCGGCCCATGTGGGTTTTCGCGTGCAAGACCATGTTCTGAAAGAGGGGTAGCGATGCTGGGACTGAATAAGGTGAGCGGAATTATTATCAAGGCCGACTTCAAGCCCCACCGTTGCCCTCACCAGCCCTCTGATCGGGGCGACCCGCTACGGCTACTTGGTAACCAGGGAGGCTAAACGGTTACCCGCCTTGCAGGTTCAGGCTCAGGGTCCCGAGATCGGTGTCGGTTTCGCTGTAGAGCATGGCCCCGTCGGTGGAGAGAGTTAGGTTGCGCACCTTGTCGAAGTAGACCACCTGGGGCAGGAAGATGCCGGGGTGGGTGAAGGCGACGTCGCGGGTCTCGTTATAGAGGCCGAGTGGATTCTTGATGCGCCCCAGCCGCAGGCCGGCGTGCTGCTGCGGCGAGGACAGGAGGCTGACATCAGCCAGCGCGAAGTCGATGGCCGGAGTCCCGTTGTACATCTCACCGGCGCGCCGCGCCAATACCTGGCCGGCTAGTAGGAGCCAGGGCCGGGGGCGCAGCGAGGCGTTGAGGCCGACCTCAGTAAAGCCGAACGAGGTCCCGTCATAGCGCGCAAACCAGCGGTTATCGCTGGTATCGAGGACAGCCTGGGCGACGAAGCCGTGGATTTGGAGGCTGGTCCAGAGGGATTGCGCGGCTGGAAACAGCGCCAAGAGGGGGGTGAGTAGCGCCGTGCTGAGGCCCCGGGTCCGCCGGGGTGCCGGCAAGCCCCAAGCCCCGCCCGGTGCGCGGCGTTTCCAGGCCGCGATGAAGCGCCGTAGGTTCATGTCAGCGTACCTCCAGCGTGTGGACCCGGGGGTCTCGGAGCGCGGAGCGCGCATAGCCGACGGCGCCTGGGGCCGCCGCTACTCGCCGGATCATCTCCGACTCGTCGGCGACTCTGGTCGGGGCCTGGACGGTGCCGGAAAACACCTGCCGATCCCATACGCCGCGCAATTGGTAGGGGAACAACCCGAGCCGATCCTTGGTGAAGGCGACATGCAGTGGGTCCTCGTCGGGCAGGACGAAGACCCGCACGGGCTAGCCGTCCGGCTACTGTTGCAGGCGCAGGGTGAAGTGGAGCCGGGCCTCGTTGCGGGTCAGTGGGCGGTGGCCTGAATCCTGGTTGACGATCAACTCCTGGACCGCGCCGACGAGTGGCCACAAGGCACAGAGGAACCCACAGCGCAACGAGACAGCAGCGAGACCCGCACTCCTGGCTTGACGAGGCGCTACGCCCAAGCGCCGGGGTGGCCCCGGTGTTGTCGATCTGGTGGTGGCGGGGTCTGGTGGGCGGTCCATAGCAACCGGCATCCTGGGCGCGGACGGGCCGCTGGGGCGGCGTTGAGGTCCCTGCCGGGGCAGTGCCCGAGCGGGTGCCTGGGCAGTTGGTGATCGGGTCGGACCTGGCTCAGGACTAACCGAACCGCGTGACTCCCTCAATGTCGCAGGGGTACCAGGGGTGGGCGCGGACCGCGCGGTGGAATCCTCACCCGGCGGCTGGTCGTGCCCCAGTCATCGCGCTCACAACCTCGCTGGGGCCGAGCGCTGACCCCGTGCTACAATGCTCGGTCTTGTCTGTACCCCCCCTAGCCGCTGCCGGGGGGCAAGTCCCGCCGCGGCCGTTGCGCAGCCTGGAAACCCGTCTTACCCATGCCTGATTTCGCCCGCGAAGTTATCCAGATCAATCTGGAAGACGAGATGCGCCAGTCCTACCTGGATTACGCCATGAGCGTGATCGTTGGTAGGGCGCTCCCGGATGTGCGTGATGGTTTGAAGCCCGTGCACCGGCGGGTGCTCTTCTCCATGAACGAGCAGGGCAACGTCTGGAACCGGGCCCACCGCAAGTCGGCCCGCGTGGTCGGCGACGTGATGGGTAAATACCACCCCCACGGTGATTCGGCCATCTACGACACCATGGTGCGCATGGCGCAGCCTTTTTCCCTGCGCTATTTGCTGGTGGACGGCCAGGGCAATTTCGGCTCGGTGGACGGGGACCCGCCGGCGGCCATGCGCTACACGGAGGTGCGCCTGACGCGCATGGCGGATTCCTTGCTCGACGACCTGGACAAGGACACGGTCGATTTCATCCCGAACTATGACAACACCGAGCAGGAACCCACGGTCTTGCCGGCGCGCTTCCCGAACCTGTTGGTGAACGGCTCCTCTGGCATCGCGGTCGGCATGGCCACCAATATCCCGCCTCACAACTTGCGCGAGGTCATCGACGCCTGTCTGGCCCTGATCGACAACCCGCTGGCGACCATCGAAGACCTGATGGTCCTGGTGCCGGGGCCGGATTTTCCGACGGCGGCCACGATCAATGGTGTGCGCGGTATCCGCGAGGCCTACCGAACCGGACGCGGGCGTTGCGTCATGCGCGCCCGCACCGAGATCGAGACCCAGAAGCGCAGCGGGCGCGAGGCCATCATCGTCACGGAGCTTCCCTATCAGGTCAACAAAGCCAGGCTCCTGGAGCGAATCGCCGAGTTGGTGAAGGAGAAGAAGATCGAGGGTATCGCCCATGACGGGCTGCGCGACGAGTCTGACAAGGACGGTATGCGCATGGTCATCGAGCTGAAAAAGGACGCCTACCCTGAGGTGCTGCTGAACAATCTGTATCAGCACACCGCCATGCAGAGTGTGTTCGGAATCAACATGGTGTCGCTGGTGGACAGCCAGCCGCGGACACTGAACCTCAAGCAGATGCTGGAGTATTTCCTGTGTCACCGCCGCGACGTGGTGACCAGACGTACACTCTTTCAACTGCGCAAGGCGCGTGATCGCGCCCATATCTTGGAAGGCTACGCCATTGCGCTCGCGAACCTGGACGAGGTGATCGCGCTCATCCGCGCCGCCGCCAACCCGGCCGAGGCGCGCGATGGCCTGATGGCCCGCACCTGGCCGCCGGGGGCGGTGACCGGCATGTTGGCCCGTGCCGGGGCGGATCAGACGAGGCCCGAGGAACTCGAAGTCGCCTTCGGGATGGTCGCGGGCGGCTATCGGCTGAGCGAGCGTCAGACCAAAGCGATCCTGGACCTGCAACTGCAGCGCTTGACCGGCCTGGAGCAGGAGAAGATCCTCGGCGAATTCGGCGAGCTCCTGGAGCAGATCGCCGCCCTGTTGCTGATACTCTCGGACCCGGACCGCTTGATGGAGGTGATCCGCAAGGAGCTCACGGCCATCCGCGACCAGTTCGTGGATGCGCGCCGTACCGAGATCATGGTCGACCACACGGACCTGACGCTGGAGGACCTGATCGCCCCCGAGGACGTGGTCGTGACCATGTCACACCAGGGCTATGTCAAGGCCCAGCCGATCAGCGACTATCAGGCGCAGCGGCGCGGCGGCAAGGGTAAGAGCGCGACCTCTTTCAAGGAAGAGGACTTCATCGACCGGATCTTCGTCGCCAACTCGCACGACACGGTGCTGTGCTTCTCCAGCCGCGGCCAGGTCTATTGGCTCAAGGTCTACGAGTTGCCCCAGGCCGGGCGCGGGGCGCGCGGCCGGCCGATGGTCAACCTGCTGCCCCTGGAGCAGGGGGAGCGGATCAACGCGGTCCTGCCGGTGTGCGCCTATGAAGAGGGCTACTTCGTCTTCATGGTGACCAGCGCCGGCACGGTCAAGAAGACCCCGCTTACGGAGTTCTCCCGACCGCTGTCGCGCGGCATCATCGCCATCGATCTGCATGAAGACGAGGTCCTGGTCGGTGTGGCCATTACCGACGGGCAACGCGACCTGATGCTCTTTACCTCCGCCGGCAAGGCGGTGCGCTTCAGCGAGGACCATGTACGGGCCATGGGCCGCGGCGCCCACGGGGTGCGCGGGGTCATGTTGGACGAGGGCCAGCGGGTCATCGCCTTGGTGGTGCCGGAGCCCGGGACCATCCTGTGTGTAACCGGAAACGGTTATGGTAAGCGCACCACGGTGGCCGAGTTCCCCACCAAGGGCCGCGGGACCAAGGGCGTCATCGCCATCGCCAGCAGCGAGCGCAACGGCGCCCAGGTGGGCGCGGTGCTAGTGCGTCCCGGGGACGAGATCATGCTGATCACCGAGGGCGGCACCCTGATCCGCACACCGGTCGACCAGATCCCGATCGTGGGTCGTCCCGCCCAGGGCGTGAAGCTGATCAGCTTAGGGTCAGGGGAGAAACTGCGCTATGTGGAGCGTATCGTTGCCTTGGAGGGCGACAACGACACCAGTGCGGACCAGGCCGACGCGGAGGCCGACGGCGACCCGGGCGGCGTTGCGAGAGACGCATCGGACAAAGAAGACGACCCGGATACCGAGCCGGGCGCTGATAGGGACGACGAAGCAGGTGATACGCCTGCCGATTAGGTCCGTCCTCCATGCTTGCAGGGCCACTATTTAAGACAGTTGAGCGGAGATTTAGCATGTCACGCGCGTATAACTTCAGCGCCGGTCCGGCCATGTTGCCCGAGTCCGTGCTCCTGCGTGCCCAGGAAGAGATGCTGGACTGGCAGGGCAACGGCATGTGTGTGGCCGAGATGAGCCACCGCGGCAAGGAGTTCATGGGCATCGCTGCGGCGGCCGAGGCAGATTTCCGTGCACTGCTCGGCGTCCCCGCCAACTACAAGGTGCTGTTCCTCCAGGGCGGGGCCTCCACTCAGTTCGCCATGGTGCCGATGAACCTGTTGCGCGGGGCCGAGGGGGTAGACTATCTCAACACCGGCTCCTGGTCCAAGAAGGCGATCGCCGAGGCGCGCTGCTATGGCCGTGTCAACGTGGCCGCCACCACCGAGGACGAGCATTTCACCCGTGTCCCGGCGCCGTCCGAACTCAAGCTCAAGTCCGGTGCCGCCTATCTCCACTACACCCCGAACGAGACCATTGAGGGCGTGGAGTTCTCCTATGTGCCGGACTGCGGCGGCACGCCCCTGGTGGCGGACATGTCCTCTACGATCCTGTCGCGTCCCATCGACGTGGCGCGCTTCGGTGTGATCTACGCCGGGGCCCAGAAGAACATAGGCCCGGCGGGGATGACTATAGTCATCGTGCGTGAGGACCTGATCGGCCAACCCCTGGCCGGTACCCCCACTATGCTCGATTACAAGACCCACGCCGATAACGACTCCATGTACAACACCCCGCCCACCTATGCCTGGTATCTGGCGGGGCTGGTGTTCCAGTGGATGAAGGACCTTGGCGGTCTCGCTGCGATGGCAGTCATCAATCAGCGTAAAGCGCAATTGCTCTATAGCGCGATTGACGCCTCCTGTTTTTACCAGAACCCGGTGGCACCGGACTCCCGGTCCTGGATGAACGTCCCCTTCACGCTCCCCACGCCAGACCTGGACGACCTCTTCCTCAAGGGTGCCAAGGCCGCGGGCCTCACCACACTCAAGGGCCACCGCTCGGTGGGCGGTATGCGCGCGAGCATCTACAACGCCATGCCGGAGGCGGGGGTAGCGGCCTTGGTCGCCTATATGCAAGAATTCGAGCGCATGTACGGATGATAGGGAAGTACGTGAGTACGTGAGTACACAGTACGTGAGTACACACGTCTCATCTGAGATTTTTGCTCAGGGCCCTAGCGTAACCGGCCGACGTCGATATACTATTATCTCTATGCTCGACTAGACCCTTTCCACCGAACAACTCGCCGAGCTGCGTGCCGCCCACCGGCGTACGCGCGACCAGC
>JADNEJ010000028.1 GCA_016292295.1 Candidatus Thiodictyon intracellulare | reverse complement strand
CGTCGCGTGCCAAGTGGCCCTTGGACAGCCAGTCCTGCACCGACAGCGGCAGGAGTAAGTCAGTGTCGCGGTCCATCGCGGGATTATGTAGCAACTGCACATAGTAATCGAATCAATTTGTTACGCAAAATCTTGCGTCAACTCAGTGCGATGCGGGCGGGTGGGCGTCGGGATCTGCCAGATTTCAGTGAGAAACCCGGTTTCCGGGGCTGGCTCAGAATCGGGAAATCGTAGCCCAGTTACTGAATAAATAGCCATGTGCATTTGCTACATTGTGCCGCACAAACGCCCAGGGGCGCCCTAAGGCGTCCCTGGGCCGAGCCGAATCTTAAGCGTGCGCCCGCCGTGAGCCGCGGGGCTCAGCCTGCGCTGATGCGGTCTGCCTTGGCCTGCAGGTCGTCATGGGTCTCGTCGTGGGCCGGGTCCTTGATGATGCAGTCGACCGGGCAGACTTCCACGCACTGGGAGGTCTCGTAGTGTCCGACGCACTCGGTGCACAGGTCGGGGTTGATTACATAGGTCTCGTCGCCCTGGGAGATGGCGTCGTTGGGGCACTCGGGTTCGCAGACGTCACAGTTGATGCATTCGTCGGTGATCAGCAAAGCCATGAGAATATTCCTCTAGTTCAAAGGCGCTGGATGGCGCCTGGTGGTCGTTGGGTTGAGTGGTAAAAAGGTCGGTACCCGCGGCGGGCACCTGGTGCAGTTGGGTATAAGCGCCCACGCGGTCTGTTGTCAAGGTGCCGGGTCCGGTTCCGGGCGGCAAATGTTATCCACTGAAGTTTCAGGCTTTTCCAGGGAGTACCGGAGGGGCGGGGGGTAACAGTGGGGGGGCGAGGGGTTTGCGGAGATCCACGACGCAAACCCCTACGAAAACTCCCGACCCCAAGTGTTTGGCCCTGCGCGAGTTTCAGAACCAGGAAACTTCAGGTTATCCAAAGCGCGCGCACAATGCCGCCTGTACGTCGGGGGCGACGAAGGACGAGACATCGCCGTGCAGCCGGGCGATCTCGCGCACCAGGGAGGACGAGATATAAGAATACTGTTCTGCCGGGGTTAGGAACAGGGTCTCGATGTCCGGGGCCATACGGCGGTTCATACCGGCCAGTTGAAACTCATACTCGAAGTCCGAGACGGCGCGCAGGCCACGCATGATAACGTGGACGCCGAGTTCGCGGGCATAGTTTACCAGAAGGCCGTTGAAGGAGACGACCTCCACCCGCGGCTGACCGTCCAGCACCTGATGGACCAGGGCGACGCGCTCTTCGGTCGTGAAAGTCGGGGCCTTGCCGGTGTCCGCTGCGACCGCGATCACCACCCGGTCGAAGAGCTGTGCGGCCCGCACGATCAGGTCGGCGTGACCGTTGGTAATGGGATCGAAGGTCCCGGGATAGACCACACTGCGCAAGAGGCGGCACTCCGTTCTGGGATGGGCCGGCGCGCCCCGGGGCCGCGACCGCTAAATGGGTGCGAACGATAGCACAGGCGCGGCCTTGGGCGCATGGGGCCGGCGAGTCGCGCAGCGACGCTGTGGGAGCGGCCTCCGGCCGCGATGCGGCGCCGCGGCGAACTCCGACGCCGCGTTCCCTGCACGGCCCATCGCGGCTAAAGCCGTTCCCACAGCGTCGCTGCGCGACCTTACGGCAACGCCTTGGACTTTGGGACCGCGTGGGGTCCGTCCGGTGCGCGCACCAGCGGTCGCTGCTGAAGCCGTTCCCACGGCGTCGCTGCGCGACTGTCAGGTAACGGTCAGTCGGGGGGCGGGGATAAGGCCCGCCGCACCAGCGCCAACCCATAGCGCACCTGCCCGGCGGTGCCCTCGCGCACCAGTTCCCAGGCGTCCGACAGCGGCGGGAAGCCCGCCCGGTCGGCACTTTCCAGATAGATCCGGGCGCCGGGCGCCAGCCAGCCGTGCGCTGCCAGCAGGGCGCAGGCGGGGGCGAGCAGTCCGTCGGCAAAGGGCGGGTCCAGGAACACGATATCGAAGGGTTTGGGATCCCCGGCGAGCCAGGTCAGGGCGTCCGTCGCAATCACCTCCACATCCGCGGCGGCTAGCGTCTGCACATTAGCGATCAGTTGCCGCGCCACCGCCGCGTTGCGCTCGACCAGCACCACCTGCCCGGCGCCGCGGGAGGCGGCCTCTAGCCCCAGTGCGCCGCTGCCGGCAAAGAGATCCAGACAGCGCGCACCGGGCATCACCGGGGTCAGCCAGTTGAACAGGGTCTCGCGCACCCGGTTGGCAGTGGGTCGCAACCCCGGCTGATCCGGGATGGGCAGGCGGCGGCCCCGGCTGCGCCCACCGATGATGCGCAGGTGCCCGGTGCCGGATCGGCCGGCAACCCCCTTAACCCGGGCCACCGGCGGCCGGGGCCGGACCAGGGACCGGGACCGGGACCTTGCCGCCCTCACCCCCGACAGTGACGATGGCGAGCCGCTCCGAGTGGACGCGCCGCGCAAAGGCGTTGCGAATCTGTTCCGCGCTGATAGCGTTGATGCGGTCGGTGAAGCGGTCCAGATAGTCGAGCGGCAGCCCATAGAAGCCGATGACCGCGAGATACGGAATGATCTCGGCGTTCTCGGCGATGCGCAGCGGAAAGCCGCCGGTCAGGTTTTTCTTGGCGGCGGTCAGTTGCGCATCCGTCGGTCCAGTGGCGGCGAACTGTTTCAGGGTGTCGACCAGGACCTCGAGCGCCTGCCCCGCCTGGGCGTTCTTGGTCTGGAGACCCATCAGGAAGGGGCCCGGCTGGGCCAGCGGAATGAAGTAGCTGAAGGTGTTGTAGGACAGCCCACGCTTCTCGCGCACCTCGTCCATCAGGATCGACACCAGCCCGCTCCCGCCTAGGATGTGATTGCCCAGGTAGAGCGCGAAATAGTCCGGGTCGCTGCGGGCCATGCCGGGTTGACCGGCCAGGACATGGGTCTGGCTTGAGGGGAACTCGATCTGTTCCAGGGTCGCCGCGTCCAGGTCCGGGACCGCCGGCAGCCGGGGCGCACGCTCCCTGGCCGGCAGGGCGCCGACCGCCTGCTCCGCCAGTGCCTGTGCCGCCGGTCGGTCCAGAGCGCCGACGATGGCGACCACCGCATTGGCCCCGGTGTAGTAGCGGTCATGGAAGGCCTTAAGGTCTGCGGCGGTCAGGGCTCGCACCGACTCCTCGGTGCCGCTCGGGTCCGAGGCGTATGGATGGTTGCCGAAGACCTGACGGTAGAGTGCCTTCTGGGCGACCTTAGCCGGCTGCTCCTGCTCCTGACGCAGGCCGATCAGGATGTTCTCGCGATTGCGCTCCAGTGCGTCCGCCGGGAAGCTCGGTGCTGCCAGCACTCCGGCCAGGGTTTCAAGTGCGGTCGTGAAGGCCGGCTCCCGGGTCAGGCTGCGGATGGCGACTGAGGTCATGTCTCGGTCCGTGACGACGCTGATTGAAGCGCCGACGTTTTCCATCCGCTCGGCAATGGTGTCGGCGTTCCAGTCCCGGGCGCCCTCGTTCAGCATGTTGGCGGTAAAGGCAGCCAGCCCCGGCTGCTCGCCGTCGCGCGCGGCACCGGCGTCGAGCACCACCCGTACGTCGACCATCGGCAGTTGCGGCGCCGCCACGAACAGCACCAGGGCGCCGTTGGCCGTCTGCCAGGTCTCGATCTTGGGGCCTGCCTGGGCGGCGGTACCGAGCAGCAGCAGAGCGGCGGTGAGGGTGACGGGGAAGAGATTAGTCGCAAATGAACGCAAATGAACGCCAAAAAAGGAAGAGGTGCGATTCGCACGACGCCCATAGGGTCCGTTGCGCGGACCAGCGATCCCGCAAACACTCCGCTGCTCCGAGCTCCAGCGAACCGGGTTCAAACGACTGGTCTCAACGCACATTGCCATGTCCTCCCACCCCGGCCGGGGCCTTCTTCGGTTGCTTGCCGTCTAGCGGCTGGGGGTCCAGGATGGCGACAGTAAGCCGTTCTTGTGTGATGTATTTTTGCGTTACAGCCTGGACCTGCTCCGGGGTCACCGCGGTTAGGCGCTCCACATACTGGTCCGCCAGTTGCCAGCCGAGGCCGACCGTCTCCAGTTGCCCCAGCTTCATCGCCTGATTGAAGGCCGAGTCCTGCTCATAGACCTTTTTGGCGATCAATTGGGTGCGGATGCGCTCCAGTTCGGCCGCCGCCACCGGCTCCTGCTTGAGTCGCTCCACCTGGGCGCGCAGGGCCTGCTCCAGGCCCCGGATGTCGTGCCCCTTAGCCGGCACCCCTTCAAGCTGGAAGAGCCCGGGCAGGCGGCTGAAGGCGCTGTAGGAGGCGCCGGCCGAGGCGGCGATCTGGCTGCCCCGCACCAGTTCACGGTTGAGACGGGCGCTGCTGCCCCCGTCCAGGATCGAGGACAAGACCTCCAGTGCATAGGGCTCCCAGGGGGCCGCGGCATCCACCACGGCCGGCGTCTTGTAGCCCATCAGCAGGAAGGGCTCCTTGGCCGGGACCTTGACCTGGAGGCGCTTCTCACCGCGCTGCTCCGGCTCCGCCTGGGTCTTGGGTGGGGCCACGGTCTCCGCCTTGAGCGGGCCGAAATACTGCTGCGCCAGAGCAAAAACCTGCTCCGGGTCTACGTCCCCGACCACCACCACCGTCGCATTGTTCGGCGCATACCAGAGCCGGTACCAGTCGCGCAGGTCCGCCACCTTGAGCTGCTCCAGGTCGCCTGCCCAACCGATCGTGGGGTTGCGGTAGGGCGAGGCGGCGAAGGCGACCGCCTCGAACTGCTCGCCGGTCAGGGCCTGGGGGTCATCGTCCGTGCGCATCCGCCGCTCCTCCGTGACCACCTCGCGCTCCTTGGTGAAGTCGTCCGGATTAAGCGACAGGTTGCGCATCCGGTCGGCTTCTAACTCGAAGGAGACCGCCAGCCGATCGCTCGCCAGATTCTGGAAATAGGCCGTGTAGTCGGTCCCGGTAAAGGCGTTCTCCTCTGCGCCGTTCTCCGCCACGATGCGAGAGAACTCACCGGCCGGGTGCGCCGCGGTGCCCTTGAACATCATGTGTTCCAGGAGGTGTGAGACCCCGGTGATGCCCCCGTACTCGTAGCTAGAGCCCACCTTGTACCAGACCTGAGAGGTCAGGACCGGAGCACGGTGGTCCGGTTTGACTAGGACCTTGAGGCCATTGCTGAGCTGCCGCTCGAAGACCTTCGGTGGATCCGCAAGCGCCGTCAGGGGCGCCGGAAGGGCCAGGATCAGGGGTAGGGCGAGGAGCGCGCGGGCAATGGGTCGTCGATGCATGGGGTCTTCCGGTGTCTGGCTTGGCTGGTTCCCCATGGTGGGGGCAACCGCCGGATCCTGCCAGTTTTGCGCATGACAATTTGGTCATGGGGGCGGTCTCGGGGGTCCTGGTGTCCGCAGCTTGTCCCCAGGCGAGCCCACGCGTATACTTAAACGATAGCAACTTTGGGGTTTTTATTCCCGATAATTTGATAATTTCTGAATCCGTGAACTAGCAGCCTGTCGGACTTAGCGACCGGCGTCACCGCCTGAGGTCCTGAGGTCCTTGGGCGGACTTTTGTGGCAAAAAAGAGAAGGCGTTTCGGCTAGAAACGCAGTTTTCCGCGGTATTTTCCTTACTGCAGACGTAATACGGAATACGGCCATCCCGACCATCCGTTTCAGGTTCCACGCCAGGCAGGCCAGGCAGATCAGCGTCCACTCGCTCTGCGATGTTGTCCAGTCCGCGGGTGAGAAATTGGCGGAAACCCATCATCGATTTGATGATCCCGAACCGGCTCGACGGTCTGCTTGCGCAGCGCATAGGCGGCCCGGCCAGCCCCGGTCTTGAGTCGGTTGGGCATGCGTTCGACCGGCGTGGCTGCGGGCGCCAGCTCCGGCGGCTCACGAAGCCGCTCTGACCAATGGGGGTGATGCTGGTCGCGTGTGACCGCAATCAGCGGCTCGATCCCGG
>JADNEJ010000669.1 GCA_016292295.1 Candidatus Thiodictyon intracellulare | reverse complement strand
CGTCCAAGGGCCTCAGGCGGTGGCGCCGGTCGCTAAGTCCGACAGGCTGCTAGCGCGGAAAGCTACTCGCCTCAGCGCTTGGGTCTGCCCAAGTCCCAACCGGTGGCCGCGGCTTTGCCGTAAGGGTCGCACAGCGACGCGGCAGGAGCGGCTTCAGCCGCGACGGGCCTCGTGGGGCGCCGCAGCGTTGCAGGTGGGCGCGGCGTCGCTTCGCGGCTGAAGCCGCTCCTACAGGGGTGGTGGTCATTTTCGGAGCCGGGCGCCAGCGGTGCCTGGCCCATAACCTGTTGTGTGATCGGATCGGAGCCGGGCAAGTCGCGGTTTACCCATCGCAGCCGGGGAGCTAGAATGGCCCGCTTTACTCCAGTCTCAGCGCGGCGCCCCCGGAGCATTCTTGGATTTTCAGCCCGACCTTCGATTTCTGGTCACCCCCGACCCCGCGGGGCACGGCCTTCACGGGTGGCTGCGGGTGCCGGGGGACAAGTCCATCTCGCATCGCGCGGTCATGCTGGCGGCGATCGCCGCGGGTGAGACGCGGGTCGAGGGCTTCCTGGAGGGGGCCGACGCGCTGGCGACACTGCGCGCGTTGCGCCGCCTGGGGGTCGCGATCACAGGGCCGGACGCGGGCCTGGTGCTGGTGCAGGGGATCGGGCTAAGAGGCCTTAAGGCCCCCGACGGGCCGCTCGATATGGGCAACTCGGGTACCTCCATGCGCCTGCTGGCGGGGCTCCTGGCCGGTCAGTCCTTTGCGACAACGCTCATCGGCGATGCTTCGCTCTCTCGGCGGCCAATGCGCCGGGTTACTGAGCCCCTTGGGCTCATGGGCGCGCAGATCGAGACCAACGCGGCTGGCACCGCACCGCTGAAGGTAGTCCCGATGGCCGGTCTGCGGGGTATCAATTATCGTATGCCGGTCGCGAGCGCCCAGGTCAAGTCGAGCCTGCTCCTGGCCGGGCTCTATGCCGAGGGCGAGACCTGCGTGACCGAGCCGGCGCCGACTCGCGACCATACCGAGCTGATGCTCCGCGGCTTCGGTTATGAGGTGCGGCGCACCGGCCACCGCGTTTGTCTGCGCGGCGGCGGCCAGCTGACCGGCGGCCGGATTGCGGTTCCGGCGGACCTCTCGTCCGCCGCCTTTTTCCTGGTCGGGGCGAGCATCGCCGCAGGTTCTGACCTGACACTCACAGGGGTCGGTATCAACCCGACGCGCCTGGGCGTGATCGCTATATTGCGCGCCATGGGGGCTGACATCACGATGCTCGATGAACGTCTGGCCGGGGCCGAGCCGGTGGCGGACCTGCGGGTGCGCGCGGCGCCGCTTAAGGGTATCCGCATCCCGGTGGAGCAGGTGCCGCTGGCTATTGATGAGTTCCCGGCGATCTTCATCGCGGCCGCCTGCGCGACCGGTGAGACGGTGCTGACGGGGGCCGCGGAACTGCGGGTCAAGGAGAGCGACCGGATTGCGGTGATGGCCGCGGGCCTGACCGCCTTGGGGATTGAGGCCGATCCGCGACCCGACGGCATCCGCATCCGCGGCGGGTCGCTCGGATCCGGCACGGTCGCGGCCCATGGCGATCACCGCATTGCCATGTCCTTTGCCATCGCCGGGCTGCGCGCCGGCGGTCCGATCGAGATCCGCGACTGCGCCAATGTGGAGACATCCTTTCCGGGGTTTGCGCGGTTGGCGGAGTCGGTGGGGTTGGGGATCGAGGAGCTTTGGGGATGACGGCGGACAACGGTGCAGAAGCGCAGCCCGACGGGGGTGCGGCGGTCCCGGTGATCACGATCGACGGCCCTTCGGGGACCGGGAAGGGAACCCTGGCCGCGCGCCTGGCCGCGCACCTGGGTTGGTACTGTCTGGACAGTGGGGCGCTGTATCGGGTGCTGGGCCTGGCCGCCGGGCGGGACGGGATTGACCTGGACGATGAGACGGCCCTGGCTGGGCTCGCGGCCAACCTGGGAATCGGCTTCGCCGCGGGACGGGTCCTCCTCGAGGGTGAGGATTTAGGCGACCTGATCCGCACCGAGACCGCCGGACTGGCCGCCTCGCGGGTGGCCGTCCATCCTATGGTGCGCGCGGCGCTCTTGGACTGGCAACGGCGTCAGGTGCGCCCCCCGGGGCTGGTGGCGGATGGCCGCGATATGGGGACCCTGGTGTTCTCTCGGGCTCGTTTGAAGGTATTTCTCGACGCCAGCGCCCAAGAGCGCGCCGAGCGTCGATATAAACAGTTGATGAAAAAGGGGTTTAATGTTAACCTTCCCCTCCTCGTGGAGGCTGTCCGCCAACGGGACGCGCGTGACCGCGACCGGCCGGTGGCGCCGCTGAGGGCGGCGGCGGGGGCGGTGCTGGTCGATTCCACCGCGATGTCCGCCGATGACGTATTTGAACGGGTCCTGGAAGAGGTGAGGCGCGTCTTTCCGGACCAGTTCCATCAGGTTGCCGCCGATGCAAACGGCGGCGGCCTGGAAGCGGTGCCCGGTTAGTCCCGGTGCACCATCGGAAGGAACGGCGCGGTGCGCGTCGGCCTTGAGTTCAATCCACTTCCCCCCCGCCCCGGAAGGGACGGGACAGCGCGCCTCCCCTAGGTAAACAGTTTCCCATGACCGAAAGTTTTGCTGATTTATTCGAACAAAGTCTAAGTGCCACCCAGCTCCAGCCCGGGACCATCGTCATCGGTACCGTGGTGGAGATAACCAGCGACAGCGTGGTGATCAATGCCGGACTCAAATCCGAGGGCATGATCCCCAAGAGCCAGTTCATCGGCCCCGATGGCCAACTGGAAGTGGCGGTCGGCGATGAGGTACAGGTCGCACTCGATGCCGTCGAGGATGGTTTCGGTGTCACCCGGTTGTCCCGCGAGAAGGCCAAGCGCTTCGCCGCCTGGGACTATCTGGAGAAGGCGTTCGAGGCCGGCGACACAGTCAAGGGCCTGATCAACGGCAAGGTCAAGGGCGGTTTCACGGTCGAATTAGGTACCGTGCGCGCCTTCCTTCCCGGCTCGCTCGTGGACGTACGCCCGGTCCGCGATACCACCTACCTGGAAGGCAAGGAGCAGGAATTCAAGGTCATCAAGCTGGACCGCAAGCGCAATAACGTGGTGGTCTCCCGCCGCGCGGTCGTGGAAGAGGAATACAGCGCCGAGCGTGATCAACTCCTGAAGAACCTGGAGGAGGGTCAGGAGGTCACGGGTGTCGTCAAGAACCTGACCGACTACGGTGCCTTCCTGGACTTGGGCGGTATCGACGGACTGCTGCACATCACCGACATGGCCTGGCGGCGCGTCAAGCACCCCGCCGAAGTGGTCGAGATCGGTCAGGAGATCCAGGTCAAGGTCCTGAAATTCGACCGCGACCGTCAGCGTGTATCGCTGGGACTCAAGCAGATGGGCGAGGACCCCTGGGTCAATATCTCGCGCCGCTACCCCGAGCACACCCGGGTCTTCGGCAAGGTCACGAATATCGCCGATTACGGCTGCTTCGTGGAGATCGAGGAGGGTGTCGAGGGCCTGGTGCACGTCTCCGAGATGGACTGGACCAACAAAAACATCCACCTCAGTAAGGTCGTCAACCTGGGCGACGAGGTGGAGGTCATGGTGCTGGATATCGACGAGGAGCGTCGCCGCATCTCGCTCGGCATCAAGCAGTGCGCGATGAACCCCTGGGACGAGTTCGGCATCACCCACAAGAAGGGTGACCACGTCTCCGGCAAGATCAAGTCGATCACCGACTTCGGTATCTTCATCGGCCTGGACGGCGGTATCGACGGCCTGGTGCATCTGTCGGATATCTCCTGGGACGAGCCCGGTGAGCAGGCCCTACGCCGCTACAAGAAGGGCGACGAACTTGAAACCGTGGTCCTATCGGTGGACCCGGAGCGCGAGCGCATCTCCTTGGGCGTCAAGCAACTCGACCGCGACCCCTTCTCCAGCTTCGTGGCTATTCACGAAAAGGGCAGCTTCGTGGTCGGTGCCATCACCGAGATCGACGCCAAGGGCGCCATCATCGCCCTGGGCGATGGGGTCGAGGGCTACCTGCGCTCCTCCGAGATCTCGCGCGATCGGGTGGAAGATGCCCGGGCCGTGCTCAAGTTGGGCGACGAGATCGAGGCCAAGTTCATGGGCGTGGATCGCAAGAACCGCACCATCTCGCTCTCGATCAAGGCTAAGGATCAGGATGAAGAGCAGGCGGCGATCAAGGGCTATGCGCGCGACATCTCCGGCGGTGCCACGACCTTGGGCGATCTCCTGAGAGAGCAGATGGAGGAGGCCCAGCGTGACTGATGTGCGCCGGGTTCCTTTAGACCTGGTCGGGGGGGCCGCTCGGCCCCCCCGGTTTTCCCTGGTGACCCCCAGGGGTATGGCCCCGGGCCCCCTTCCTAAAGAAAAGGAATCGACACCATGACGAAATCCGAGCTGATCGATGTGCTGGCAGCTGAGCAGGATCACCTGCCCTATAAGGACGTGGAAGAGGCCGTGCGTAAGGTCATCGACCGCATGAGCGCGGCCCTGGCCGGCGGTGAGCGGATCGAAATCCGCGGATTCGGCAGCTTCTCACTGCACTTTCGCCCGCCGCGGATCGGACGCAACCCCAAAACCGGGGACGCTGTTTCCCTGGCCGGTAAGCACGTCCCGCATTTCAAGCCCGGCAAGGAACTGCGCGATCGGGTCAACGATGCCTTCGAGGCCGACCGCAAGGACGAGGCACCGACCGAGCTCAAGTGCACCGTCGTCGCGCGCGGCTGAGGCCGCCGACGCCACGCGGAGTCCAAGGCTTCAGCCTTGGCCTACCCCGCCAAGGCTGAAGCCTTGGACTCCAGTCCGGCGCCGCCGCCGACCTTGCCCGCCGCCCGCAGCGCGGCTATGTTCCCGCTTCTAACGAAGGTAGACACCGACGAGGAGCGAGACAATGAAATTTCCTGTCCTAATGCTGGGCCTGGCCCTGTCCATCGGCGCGCTGACCGGCGCCAACGCCGCCGAGCCGCCGATCGTCATCAAGTTCAGCCATGTGGTGACGACCGATACGCCCAAGGGCAAGGCGGCTGACTTCTTCGCCAAGCGTGCCGCCGAGCTGACCGGTGACAAGGTGAAGGTAGAGGTCCACCCCAACAGCGCGCTCTACAAGGACAAGGAGGAACTGGAGGCGCTCCAGATCGGTGCGATGCAGATGCTGGCGCCCTCGCTCACCAAGTTCGGTCCGCTGGGTGTCAGGGATTTCGAGGCATTCGATCTGCCCTATATCTTCGGGGACTATGACGCCCTTCACACGGTGACCCAAGGCCCGATCGGTGCCGCGATCCTGAAGAAGCTGGAGCCCAAGGGCATCGTCTGACTGGCCTTCTGAGACAACGGCTTCAAGTCGTTCTCGGCCAAGTTTCCGATCTCGACGCCGGAGGACATGAAGGGCAAGAATTTCCGCATCCAGTCTTCCAAGGTGCTCGAGGAGCAGATGCGCGCGCTCGGCGCTCTGCCCCAGGTGATTGCCTTCTCCGAGGTCTATCAGGCGCTCGACACTGGGGTGGTGGACGGCACCGAAAATCCGCCATCCAACATGTTCACCCAGAAGATGTACGAGGTACAATCCAATCTGACCATGATCCAGCATGGCTATCTGGGTTATGCCGTGATCGTGAGCAAGAAATTCTGGGATGGTCTGCCGGCGGATGTCCGCGGCCAGTTGGAACAAGCCATGCTTGAGTCGACCGTCCTGACGAATCGGATTGCCGCGGAAGAGAACGAGAAGGCGCTGGAGGGCATCCGCGCCAGCGGCAAGACTTCAATGATCGCCCTGTTCCAGCAACGTGAGCAAATCTACGCCGTCGCGACCTGGATCTACGTCATTTACGACAACGCTCGCTACTACCGCTCCAAAGTAGTTCAAGATTACATCAAGGATTCCCGCATCAAGCTTGTCTTTCTTCCGCCTTATG
>JADNEJ010000107.1 GCA_016292295.1 Candidatus Thiodictyon intracellulare | reverse complement strand
GCGCGCGCAAACCCACATGGGCCAGCCAGCCTTGGGCGGATTTGTGATCAAGGCCCCGCCGCCCTGCGGCGGCACTCAAGCTTTCCGGCCGGTCGTGACCTCTGCGGAAAGTTTCAGTGCCAATCCATTCTCCGTCCTTGCCCCTTGCCTGCGTTTACCCGTATGGTAGCCCGATGCGCTTCATCCATGCCGCCGACCTTCATCTGGATAGCCCCTTGCGCGGCTTGGCGCGCTATGAGGGTGCGCCGATGGAGCGCCTGCGCACGGCTACTCGCGGGGCCTTGGAGCGGCTGATCGACCTGGCCCTGGCGGAGCCAGTGGACTTCGTCCTGCTGGCCGGCGACATCTATGACCGCGACTGGCAGGACTTCCACACCGGGCTCTTCTTCCGGGAGCAGCTGGTCCGCTTGAACCGGGCGGGCATCCGGGTCTTCATGGTTCAGGGTAACCACGATGCGCAGGGCGTCATCTCGCGCCAACTCGTGCTGCCGCCCAACGTAACGGTCTTCAGCAGCCGCGGCGCTGAGACTCGGCGCCTGGATGACCTGTCGGTGGCGATTTACGGGCGCAGCTTTCGTGATCGCGCCGAGGATGCGGACCTGGTGCCCTCCTATCCGGACCCGCTGCCTGGGTTCTTCAACATCGGCCTGCTGCACACCAGCCTGAGCGGGCGGTCCGGCCACGATACCTATGCCCCCACCACCGTCGCCACGCTTGCGGCCAAGGGTTACGACTACTGGGCACTGGGTCATGTTCATTGCCGCGAACAGGTGCTGGACAGCCCGCGCATTGTCTACCCCGGCAATCTCCAGGGGCGTCACGCCAACGAGACGGGCGCCAAGGGCTGCGAACTGGTGCGAGTGGAGGCCGGACGCATCGCCTGCGAATTCATGCCGCTGGACCTGGTGCGCTGGCATCAGATGACGCTGGACCTGGCCGGCCTAGAGGGACTGGACGCACTGGGCGCGGCCTTCCGCGAGGCTCTGGCGCCCCGGCTGCCGGGCGCTGGGGACCTGCTGCACGCCGTGCGTGTGACTCTGACCGGCTGCACCGGCCTCTATGGCAGTGAGGCCGGCCAACCCGGCACCCTGGAGGCCGCCATCCGGGCCGCGGCCCAGGATGTCGCCGCGGCCGAGGTCTGGATCGAGCAGGTACGCCTGGACCTGACCCCACCACTGGACCGCGACCGGATCGCCCAGCGACAGGACGCGGTGGGTGAGTTGGTCCGGCTGGTGAATGCACTGCGGGCCGACCCGAGCGCTTTGGCCGCGTTGGCGCAGACCGAAGTGAGCGGCCTGCTCAAGGCCCTGCCCGCGGAGGTGGCGGGTGACGAGGTGCCGCGGCTGGACTGCGGCACGGATCTGCTCGAGCTGCTGCGCGACGCCGAGGCGACCGTGTTGGCGCGACTGGCGGCGGCGGGGGCACGCACATGAGACTCGTCCAACTCCTGCTGCACGCCTTCGGCCCCTTCACCGAGTGCGCACTGGATTTCACCGACACGGGCCTCGGCACCCCGACCGATCTCCACCTGATCTATGGCCCCAACGAGGCCGGCAAGTCCTCGGCCCTGCGTGCGATGACCGATCTGCGCTTCGGCATCCCGTCGCAGAGTCTAGACGGATTCATTCATTCATACAAACAGTTGCGAATCTCTGGTGTCTTTCGTGACGATACCGGTCAGACCCTTGGGCTCGCGCGCCGTAAGGGCCAAGGGCCGACCCTGTCCCGCTTCGACCCCGCGACCGGCAACCCGCTCGAGCCGCTTGCCGCTGGGCCGGAACTGGAACTGGCCCTCACCGGCGGGCTCACGCGGACCGACTTCGAGTCCATGTTCGGCCTCAACCACGAGCGCCTACGCGCCGGCGGCGACCGGTTGCTCAAGGGCGAGGGTGAACTGGGCGCAGCCCTGTTCGAGGCCAGTGCCGGTATCCGCGACATCAAGGCCATCCTGGCCGGGCTACAGACCGACGCCAAGGGCTATTACAACGCCCAAGGACGCGCCGCGAACGCCGTCATCAATGAGGCGCGGCGGCAGTTCGATGAACAGCGCCAGTCCTACCGTCTGGCCCTGACCAAGCCCGCCGACTGGCAGTCACTGCGGCGTGCCCATGAGCAGGCGTGCGAGGCACTGGCCGGGGTCGACCAGGAGCTGGAGACTCAACGCCGGCGCGAGAACACCCTGACCGAGTTGCGTACCGTCGCCCCCCTGTTGCGTGACCACGATCGGGTGCGCGCCGGGTTGGCCGACCTAAGCCAGGTCACCGACCTCCCCGAGAATGCCCGGGAGGAGCGTCTGGCCGCCGAGCAGGCACTCAAGCGCGCCCGTCAGGACCTGCAGGACGCCGAGCAGGAACTGCGCCGCTGCGCCGCGGCCCTGGCCGAGCTGGTCATTGAGGCGTTCGTGCTGGAGCACGCCCAGGCCATCGAACGCCTGGCTAGCCGGGTGGAGACGGCGGCGCAGAGCCGTGTCGAGGCCAGCCGGCAAGCGGCGCGCGCCCAACAGATCGCCCTGGACCTGGCCGCCCGGGTCGCGCAGATCGCCCCAGGGCAGTCGGTAGCGGCCCTAGTGGAGACCGTCCCCTCGGCGGCCGACCGCGTCACCCTGGATTGGCACCTGGAGACGATCGCCCGTCTGGGTGAACGCCTGGCGGGCCTGCGCGAGCGGGCCGCTGAGCTCGACCAGGCGCAGCGGCGCGAGGCAGACCAAGGCCGGCCGCCACCGGACGCCGGGGTCCACCAGGCGCTGACCACCGCCCTGCGCCAGGCGCAGGGTCTGGGGGACATAGGCCGCCGCGGTGCCGACCTGGACCAGACCATCGCGGGGCTCGAAACCCGCCTGGCTCAGGCCCTGGCGGACCTGGACGCCGCATCCGTCGCGGCACTGCGCCGGGCCCGCCCGCTGCCGACGTCCGGTATCGCGCAGGCCCGCGAGGAACGGGTCAAGCTCGACCAGGCACAGGTTGGCGCCGGCGACGAGGATCGCCGGCTGATCCAGGACATGGCCGAGCAGCGTCGGCGCCAACGCGAGCTGGCCGCGGCCGGCGAGGTCGTCACCGCGACCACGCTGCGCCAGGCCCGCGCGCGCCGTGACCAGGGTTGGGACCTGATCCGCCGGGGGTACATCGAGCGCAGCCAGGATTCGGCCGAGCTCGGTCCGGCCTTCGATCCCAACCGGCCGCTGCCCGACGCCTTCGCGGCGGCCCAGAACGAGGCCGATCGCCAGGCCGACCTGTTGCGCGCCGACGCCAAGCGCGCGACCGGCTATGAAGAGTGTTCCGGACGAATTGCGGACATGGATGGGCGGCGCCGGGAGCTGGCCGCGGAGCTGGCCGCGGTTGCCGCGCGCCGTCAGGAGCTGGCGGCCGTTTGGTCGGCGCGTCTGGCGCAGGCCCAGTTGCCGGACCTGGACCCTAATGCTTTGCTGGAGTGGCAGTTGGCGCGGCAGGGCGCGCTGGACGGCGCGGACCGGTTGGCGCAGGCGTGCAGCGAACGCGAGCAGTTGCGTGTGCAGGTCGAGACCGCCCGCGCCGCGCTGGCTGCGGCCTTGGAGACGGCCGGACAGGGCGCCCGGGGCGCCGACCTGGCGTCCCTGAGCCAGCGCGCCGACCTCTGGGAGAAAGAGGCCACCAAGACCGAGGCGCAGCACGAGAGTTGCCTCCAGGCGGCGCGCCAGCGCCAGTTGGAGTCGGACAAGGTCGCCGGGCTGATCCGCACGGCCGCGGCGGACCTGGACCTGCACCTGGCAGCTGTGCACCTCTGGTATGGGCGCCTCTTGCTCGCCTCCGCCAGTCCGCCCGAGGCCCTGAAGGCGCGGTTGGACGAGTTGGACTCATTGGCCCGCCGGTCTGCCGAGTTGGAGGATGCGCGGCTGCGCCAATCCGAGCACCTGGCCCTGGTGGAGGATTTTGCCGCCCAGGCGGCGGGTCTCGCCAGTGTATTGGGCGAGCCCGCGCCGGCACTAGCGGGAAACTATGCCGAGCGCCTCCAGCGGCGGCTCGCCGAGGCCCGCGACCGGGAACAGCAGCGTTCCGGGCTCAGCCGCGACCGCGCCCGAGCACTGGAGACCCGGCAGCGGGCCGCCGCGGAACAGGATGCCCAGTGCTCCATCCTGGAGCGGCTGTGCGTCCAGGCCGGCGCGGCCAGCGTCGCCGAGCTGCCGCTGATCGAGAACAGTGCCGCCCGCAAACGGGCGCTCCAGTCATCGCTCCAGGACCAGCGCCGCCAGTTGGCGCAGGCCTCATCCCGACCCGAGGACGACCTGCGGGCGGCCCTGAACGACCAGGACGGCATCGCCATCGACGCCGAGCGCGAACGCTGCCAGGCCGAGATCGCGCGTCTGGAACTGGCACAGGCCCGTGCTCGTCAGGCTGAGGTGGAGACCCGCCAGGCGCTCGCCGCGATCGACGCCTCGGACCAAGCGGCCCGGGCGCGCGAGGCGATGGAATCCGCCGCCGCCCGCTACCGCGGCGCCATCCGGCCCTGGGCGCGTCTGAAGCTCGCCCAGGCCCTGCTCGCGCAGGCCCTGGAGCAGTTCCGCGAGCGCGCCCAGGCGCCCATGATCGCCCTGGCCTCGACATATTTTTCACTCATAACCGGCGGCCGCTATGTCCGGCTGGTGGCGGACGAGACCAATGACCGGGCCGTCCTGCGCGTCGCCCAGGCCGGCGACGAGCAGCCACTCGGGGTCGAGGCCCTGAGCGAAGGCACCGCCGACCAGCTCTATCTGGCCCTGCGCCTGGCCGCCCTGGAACTGCGGCGCGCCTTCCACCCCCAACTGCCGCTGATCCTGGACGACGTCCTGGTCACCTCAGATGACACACGCGCCGCCAACTGTCTGCGGGCGCTGGCCCGCTTCGCCGCGGGTAGGCAGGTGATGATCTTCACCCACCACCGGCACCTGCTGGAGCTGGCGCAAGAGGCCGTGGGGGAGCGGGGGCTGATGACCCATCGCCTGTGACCTCGGCCCCGGATCGAAGTCACTATCTTCCCGAACGGTTGCAGGCCCGTAAGGTCCGCTGCGCGGACCAACGACCTCGCGACAAGCGACCATGATCGATGCCCACCAAAGCTGAAGCCTTGGACTCCAGGCGGGTTGCCGGATGGTGGTAGAGGCGGTAGCATCTCAAATGTCGGTAGCAAATAGCACCGGAGTACCCAATGCGTGCGGAGAAGTTGTCCATCTCGCTCACCTCCGAGCCAGTCGCGTTGATCGAGGCCTATCGCGCCGCCCATTCGATCAAGAGCCGCTCCCGGGTCATCAAACTTGCCCTGTGCAGGCTGCGCGAAGAGGACCTGGAATCGGCCTATCGGAAGGCCTCGGCCGAGGCGGGTTTGGAGTGGGACGTGACCACCGGCGATGGACTTGCCGATGAAGCGTGGTAACATTCTTTACGCGGACATCAGCCCGACGGTGGGCTCGGAAGTCAACAAGCGGCGCCCGGTGTTGATCGTGAGCAACGACGCCAATAATCGCGCCGCGCGCATGGCGACGGTCCTGCCCATCACGTCCAATACCACCCGCATCTATCCCTTCGAGGTCGCACTGTCCCCCACGGGGTCAGGACTTTCCAAGGTCTCCAAGTCCAGACCCAGCAAATCCGCACCATCGCCAAAGAGCGCATCACGGGACCTCCCGTCGGCCAGCTCACGGCAGCGACGATGCAGACGGTCGCTGCCGTGATGCGCCTGCACCTGTCTCTATGATCGGCCCCAGCCTGGAGTCCAAGTGGAGTCCAAGGCTTCAACCTTGACGCGCGCCAGGACCGCCGCGATCATGGCTGCGGCCGGCGGCGCCGGGTCCGCACAGCGGACCCTACGGTCTTGGCGGCGGCAATCGCCGCCAGACGCTCTTCGCGACGCTCCAGTTCCGTCGGGATGCTCATACCGTCAGGGACCTGGGCGCCGTCAGTGCGCTCGGCCAACGTCAGCAGTGCTTGGACCTCGGCCCGCAGGT
>JADNEJ010000443.1 GCA_016292295.1 Candidatus Thiodictyon intracellulare | reverse complement strand
AAGTCGTAGCCAAGTCACTGAATAAATAGCCATATGCGTTTGCTACATAATGCCGGGCAATATCGGGTTACGCTGCGCTAACTCGACCTACGCCTACGCCGCGGGCGCAGGGAATCCGTAGGGCGGTAGCTGCAAGTGCAGCAGGGGGCCGGTGCTGCCCAAGCGGACCTCACCGCGCTGCGCGGCCTCGATCTCGACCACGGCCAAGACTGCGTAGCGGCCCTCGCCGTCGGGGCGGGCGTCGACCACGAGGCCGGCGGACTGCTCCGAGGTGCTGCCGGCCGACTCCAGCACATCGCCCGGTTGCGGTGGGGTCGGGCTCGTCACCTCGGCTCGGTACATCCGGCGTTTGAGCTTGCCCAGGTATTGCATCCGTGCCACCACCTCCTGGCCGGTATAGCACCCCTTGGTGAAGCTGACTCCGTCGATCAACTGGAGATTGACCATCTGGGGGACAAAAGCGTCGACGGTGCCTGTGTAGACGTTGGGGATACCGGCACGGATGTCGAGCAGAGCCCAGCCGTCCTCGTCGCCCCAGCTGGAGACGGGGGTCAAGGCCTCCCAGATCGCCGTCTGGCGGGCGCGGTCGGCGATCAACTCAAAGCGGGGTTCAGGGGCGGGCAGGCGCAGGACCCTGAGGCCCTCGGCGGCGGCCACCTCGTTGTCCCGTGCGGGCAGCGGCAGCCCCAGACGCTCCAACTCCCGCGAGACGCCCGCGCCCGCAAGCCCGATGCGTACCGGGCCGTCACTCAAGTCCTCCAGCGTGACCTTGGAGCGCAGCACATAGAACCGCAGCCGCTTGAGGGCCTCGGCGACCCGCTCGCGCGGCAGTTGCAACCAGATGCCGTCGCCGTGGCGCAGCGCCCGGAACAGAGCAAGCATCCGGCCCTTGGGGCTGCAATGGCCGCTGAGTTGGGAGTGGGTCGGGGTGAGTGCCCGGATGTCGTTGTTGAGCTGCCCCTGCAGGAAGCTGTCGGTATCCGCGCCAGCGACGCCGATCAGGCCCAGGTGTGAGAGGTCGTAACGAGTACAGTCGCGCGGCGGCGCCGCGGCGCCGCTCGGCGCGAGCGGTACTACCCGGTCGTTCGCCGCGAGGCGGGCGCCCTGGGCGGTCAGAAAGGCGCGCCAGCCTGGATTCATCGGTGCTTCCTCAACAATGGGCTCGAAGGTGGCTCGCCGGTCATTGCCGCGCGTAGACCTCGGCGAAGCACTGCATGAGGGTATCATACCCAAAGTCGGACCCGAGTCCTTCTTGGGCGCTCGACCCATCCATCTAGCAGGCCCAGCCCCGTCGTCCCGGGTGAGGCCCCCCATCGTCTCGGAGCAATCAGCCTTTTGTCGACACATCAACCCAGCCCCCCGGCGAACAGCCTGGTGCTCTACAAGGTGCATCCCGCCCGCATCGTCAACCTGGGCGAGAAGATCGAGATCGAGCTTGCGGGCGGGCAGTCCAAGCGGGTGCGGGCCAAGGACGTGGAACTGCTCCACCCCGGGCCGCTGCGCAGTCTCACTGAACTCGTGCCCCAGCAGGGGGAGCCGGAGGCCGCCTGGGAACTGCTGGAGGGCGGCGAGACGACCCTCAGGGAGTTGGCCGAACTCGCCTTCAATGCCTTTACCCCGGCCACTGCCTGGGCCGCCTGGCAGTTGGTGGCGGACGGCCTGAGCTTCAGCGGCACGCCCGCGGCCATCCGTGCTCGCACCTGTGAGGAGGTGCAGCGCACTCGTGCCGAACGTGGCGCCAAGGCGAACGCCGAGAGCGACTGGCAGGCCTTCCTGGTGCGGATGGCGGGTTCATGCTCGGCCCCGGAGGACGGGCTTCGCCTGGGTGAGGTGGAGCGTCTGGCTCTGGGCCAGAGCGAGCGCAGCCGGATTCTGGAGGCTCTGGGGCACGAGCAGACCCCGGTCAACGCCCACCGGGCGCTAGTCCAGGTAGGCTACTGGAGCGACCGGTACAATCCCTATCCGCGGCGCTGCGGGGTGCCCACCGCGGAGCCCCTGTGGCCGGTCGCTGGGCTCGCCGAAGAGGACCGGCTGGACCTCACCGCGCTGCCCGCCTATGCGATCGACGATGTGGGCAATCAGGACCCAGACGACGCCCTGAGCCTCGACGGTGACTGCCTCTGGGTCCATGTGGCGGACGTCGCCGCGCTGGTCGCGACCGAGAGCGAGATCGAGCGGGAAGCGCGGGCGCGCGGGAGCAATCTGTATCTCCCGGAGGGGGTCATCAACATGCTGCCGACGGGCGTGACCGAATCCCTGGGGCTCGGACTGCAACCGCTCTCGCCCGCCCTGTCGTTTGCCTTGCGCAGCGACGATCAGGGCGAGCTGCTGTCGGTGGCGGTCCATCGCACCTGGATCCGCGCCCAGCGCGTCACCTATGAAGACGTGGACGGACGCCTGACGGAGGAGCCCTTCGCCGCGCTGCGCGCCCTGACCGGTCGCTTTCGCGCCCGCCGGACGGCCGCCGGGGCGACCAGCCTGGATCTCCCGGAGGTGAGCGTGCGGGTCCAGGACGGCCGGGTAACGATTCGTCCCCTGCCGCGGCTGGCGAGCCGGGAGTTGGTCGCGGACGCCATGTTGATGGCCGGGGAGGGCGCGGCGCGCTTTTGTCTGGAGCGCGCCATCCCGATCCCCTATGCGACCCAGGCCCCGCCCGAGGCCGGCGAGCAGCCGCGCGATCTGGCCGCGATGTATGCCCGCCGTCGGGCCTTCAAGCCGTCCCGTCTGGTGGGGGCGCCAGACCCACACGCGGGGCTGGGGCTGGCCCTCTACACTCGGGCGACCAGCCCCTTGCGGCGCTACTCGGATCTGCTGGTCCATCAGCAGGTCCGGGCCTGGCTCGCCGGTCTGCCGACCCTCACCGCGGAACAGGTGACCGAGCGCATCGGCGAGGCCGAGACGGCCGCGGCCCTGGTGCGGCGCACCGAGCGGCTGTCGAACCTGCACTGGAAACTCGTCTACCTCAAAGACCACCCGGACTGGCAGGGCCAGGCGACCATCGTCGGCAAAGAGGACCGCAAGGGTGTGGCCCTGGTGCCGCTGCTGGCCATGGAGACGCGGCTACGCCTGCGCGAAGAGCCGGAGTTGAACCAGGGCCTGCGGGTGGCGGTGCGGGAGGTGGATATCCCGGGCCAGACGGCAAGTTTTCGGGTGTTGGGCTGAATCTGAAAGATGATTTGTTCGCAGAACAACGCAAATCGATCAGCGGTTGTTGCTCGTGACAGCCTGAGCGTTTATCCTCCCGCCGATTCTTTGACTCGACGGAGACTGCGGTCTCCGAGGGTGCTGCTGGGATAAACTTGTCCGGCGCCGCCTGGCGCCATGGCGCAGACCATTCGCAAACAAAAAACGCAGGGCTGGCGGCCCCGCGTTTTTTGTACCCCCATTGGGATCAAAGACCAGTCAACAGCGGGTCTGGCAGCGGGCCGGCCTGATCAGGCCTTCCAGGAGCGCACGTTGCCGGTGTCCACATGGACAAAGTTGGAGCTTGGATAGTAGCCCACACCGCCGCGGCCCAAGGCGAGGGCGGCGTCCCGGATATGGCTCGGGGCCAGGTCGGGGAAGCGGACGTCGATGGCCTGCCCGTACAGGTGCATGCTGTTGCGGGCGACCCCGTGGCCCTCGGAGCGCAACATGTCATTGGTCTTCGGCGTGCGGTAGGCGCTCAGGATCTCGTAGCGGGCCTCGGGGTCGCCGAGCGAGACCTTAACGTCGTAGAGGATGTCGAGCAGTTGCGGGTCCATCGGCATGGTGTCGCCGGTGCGGAAGTCCCGCAGGAAAAAATTGAGCTGCTGTAAGGCGCTGCGCTTGTAGTGGTCGCCCTCGCGGTAAACCACGGAGATCTTCTCGTCCGTGTGCATGTGGTGCAGCGACAGGGCGCGCGGGCGTTCGGCTGGCTTCTTGGCCAGCACTGGTGCAGCCATGGCGGACAGAGATAACCCCAGGAAATAACGTCTGTTCATGTTCCCCCCGGACAATGTGACGTTGCGGATAGTGCAGGCTGATTATAGGCGGGGTGACCGGAAAGGCAATAACAAATTTGCCTTGAGATGCACCAGTTAGTCGGTTCTTGCGCCACACTAAGAAACAAATATAACCATATCAAATTCATCTGGAATTAATGACGTCCTCAAAGACTACTTGATTCGGCCCGAGCCCTGTTCCAAAGTAGGGATGTCGACGTTCCGCAAAGTCGATCCAAAGGTTTGCGCATGGCCAGGGAGTTCGAGATCATTGGTCGTGAGCCGCTGAACGACGGGACGGACTTCTGAAGCTCAATCGCTATCGGCTGGCCCAGGCAGCGTCGGGTGCGGCTGAGCGGACCATCGTAAACTGGGAGTGTATCGACGGCCTGGGCGCCGCGGCGGTGCTGCCTTATGACGCGGTATCGGGGTGCATCGTGCTGGTCGAGCAGATGCGCGTCGGCGCCCTGGGTGGCATCCCCGGCGGATTGGTTTTGGAGCCGGAGCCCCCCAGGAGGTAATCGAGGCGGGTCGCAGCGGTGCTGCGACCGCGCGTCGCGAGGCATTGGAGGAGGCCGAGTGCCGGATCGGGCCATGACCCGGATCGGCGTCTGTCGTCCCAGTCCCGGGTTCAGCGACGAGTCGGCCGAACTCTTTTGCGGCGAGGTACGGGTTGCCGGTTTAGCGCGGTTTAGGTACGATCCGCGGGATGGCGAGTGGACACGCGTCCTGGTGTGGGACCTGGAGCGGGCGATCCGTGGGCTTGGTCGCGAGCCGCGCACCCCCGCCACGCTGATCATCGCCGTCCAGTGGTTGGCCTTGAATCGGCACCGGGTGCATGAGCTGTGGGCGGCGTCAACGGGCGGACCGGCTTGAGAGTAAGTCGGCCCCTAGAGCGGTGGGTCCGGCGGGTCGGCGGCGCTCGGATGCGGCCGGCGGCTTTCACGTTAAGTCTTTTGTTTTATTGTTTATTAAAGATGCCGATGGTCTTGCCGATGTTGGTGCTATTTTACCGACGCCCCGCTCACTGGCTCAAAGTACCGGCTTGCGTGGAAACGGGAGTCGGAGCCGCTGGTGAGCGAAAATCGTCGACGCCTGGCCAAACTGGGCCGGGATCTCGGTCGGGTCGCGGACCTCAAGTCGAGGCCCGTCGCCACGCCCGTGTCAGCCGCCTCGTCGGCACCCACCCTGGCCCAAGCCTAGCCTTGATCATAATTCCGCCCACTTTGTTCAGTCCCGGCGTCGCTGCTCCCTTTCAGAACATTGTCTTGCGCGCATAAAGGCCCACATGGACATGGGCCGGCCGGCCTTGGGCGGATTTGTGATCAAGGCCCCAAGCCTCCCCCCAGGACCAGTCCGTCGCGACCCGGCGCGCCCGCTTCGAGCGGGTGATCAACGCCTATGCGCAGGTCTACGAGTTGAGTCCTGAACTGTTGCACGCGGTGATCCGCACCGAGTCGGCCTACAACCATGAGGCGGTGTCCAGGGCTGGGGCCGAGGGGTTGATGCCCGATGTCCGGCACCGCCGTGCGCTACGGGGTCAAAGATTCGTTCAACTCGGTCGAGAACGTGCGCGGCGGGGCGGCCTATCTGCTCGACCTGTTTGGTCAGGACCTGCGCCTCGCACTGGCCGGGGGGGGGGGGGGGAGAACGCCGTGATCCCCGTGATCCGCAACGGCAACCAGATCTCGCCCTACGCAGAGACCCAGAATTATGTTCGGCATGTTCGGCAGGTGCTCCAACACCTGTGGTCGGCCTTGATCATAAATCCGCCCAAGACCAAGCGTTAAAGTCGGTCATAAGCGTCGAATTGGTTGGCCTGAAATCCGAATTTTCATACCCTTAGAAGTGAAAACTAACCCAGAGTAGTAAAAAATGTCCGAAGCTCGACTTTGGCCATTTTTGCAGTCAGGAGGTTGCGGCGGCCGCTCGTCGCGGCCAGGCGGCACCCGTCAGTGGCCGTGGCACGCGGGGACACGCAGGGGAAGGCAGGCGGGGCATCAACAGT
>JADNEJ010000124.1 GCA_016292295.1 Candidatus Thiodictyon intracellulare | reverse complement strand
GTGCCGCCATACGCCTGCACCAGCAGGCTCAGATCCAAGCCTTCCACCACCTCGATCACGTCGCGTGCCAGATGGCCCTTGGACAGCCAGTCCTGCACCGACAGCGGCAGAAGCAAATCCGTGTCGCGGTCCATCGGGTGGAAGCAGCGCATCGACAGTAGCACTCCGGCCATCGAGCGGCCATCGGGGGTTGATCCCGACAGTGTACCGGACCCGCCGCCCCGATGGGGCTCCGAAGTCCGACAGGCTGGTAGCATAGCGCCTCGGCGCGGTTTGCTCCAAGTTCCACGGTTGCAGCCTTGGATGCCGGGTCTGGGGGCGGAACTCGTCGCTTGGCGACGGGGCACCGGGCGGATGCTCGTGGTTTCCGAGAGGCCGACCTGGAGTCCGGTGCCCCCAGGGTTGGCGCGTTTGAGGATCAGCTCAGCGCAGGGTCTTTTTGTAGAAGCGCGGGACCTCGTCGGGGTCAGAGGTCATGAGGATGTTGTCGAGCAGCCAGCCGGGGGTGCGGCCGGCGCGGACCATGCGGGTGAGTTGGGTCTTCAATCCTTCCCAGTAGAAGTCGCCGCCGGAACTGCCGACGAAAACGACGGGGCTGACTTCAATGACGCCGAGTTTCATGTCTGTGAGGATCAGTCCGATCTCCTCTAGGGTGCCGACACCGCCGATCAGGCAGATGTGGAAGCTCGCGATCTCGAACCAGCGCTGGCGTGATTGACGGCTGCGCGCCTGGAAGGTCTAGTAGAAATCGGCGGTCTTGTTGGTCTCCTGGTCCAGGGTCTCGATGAAACTGGAGTCGGCCATTAGGCCCAGCCGGTGGGTGGTATTGGTAACCTGCTGCATGGACCCGTGGCCGCCGCCGGTGAAGATGCCAATGTCGCTCCCGAAGAGCCCCTGGAGGTTTTTGATCAGTCGTTCTATTTTTGAAATATAATTATAAATCAATTACTCGATTGAGCCGTAGATGGCGAAGACCAGAACGGAGCGGAAGCGGTCGAGCTTGTCCTAGGTGGTGAAATAGCCGCGCAGGCCGCGGAAGGCGTGGTGCACTACATGGGTGCGGGGCCTCGTTGCACCAGTAGACCTCCAGCCCCAGTCCGGCGTAGTCCGCCAGGCGCCCGTGGTCACGGTCGGAGAAGAAGACGCTATGCTCGAAGGAGGCGCGGCGAAAATACAGGCGGGCGATCTTGCGGCGCAGCACCGCGACTCAGATCTCGGTGTACTCGATGAGGTTGGGGAAATAGCCGAGCAACAGGGTGGCCGCGGCGCCGTTCGTGAGTTGGTCCAGGGGGGTAGCGGTTTCGGTGGGCACCGGGTACTGTTCTGCCGTGGCGCGGGGGCTGCCGGAGCTGTCCGGACGGGCGCACAGGAACTCCGGTTCGGCGCCGCGCAGCAGGGCGGCGGGGTCGGTGGTCGCGACCATCAGCCGGTGACAGTCCCCGGCCATGGGGGGAGGCCTCCAGCCGGCCGAAGACCTGGAGCAACGCGCGGTATCCGAGCTCGGGGGCGATCGGCTGGGGCAGGGGTCCGCCGTACCAGTAGTGGTGCTTGGGCTCCAGGCGAGTCGCCTCATGGACGGTGGCGGCGACCGTGGGACTGGCGATGAGTTGGTCGGAGCTGTTGATGAATTCCAGATAGACGTTGGTGCCGCGGGTCGAGACCGGGTCCAGCACTATCGTCCAGGTTATGGAGCACGACATAGTACCGGTGCAGGAACCTGGAGCAGGCGGTGACCAGACCGTCCATAGGGGCCACAGTTCGATATTGTCGACCGCGGTGCGGACCTGGAGCCGGTTGCCCAGTTCCTTGACGTCGGCGTGGTTGGCGACGGCCGTGACCTCGGCAAACGTCAGCGGCTTGCGGAAGCGGTACACCTGCTGCTGGGGTCGTAGGATCAGGTAGCCGTGGGCGCCGAGTGAAAAGCCGGTCGGTACCTGAAGCTGATTGTCCCGGATCAGGCCGTAGATCTCGGTGGAACTCAGCCGGGTATCCCGGGGGCAAAAGACCAGTCGGCCGACCGTCAGCTCCGGCACGACCAGCTCGGACTCACGCCCCCGCACCAAGTCGCGGAAGCGGTGGGGGGAGGCTGAAGTGTGCCTCCACGACCAGGGCCTCGTCCTCGTACCCGAGGACCTTGGTGAGCCAACCGTCGTCGGTTTCTGATATCGCGCACATCGGGTGTGCTCTTGCGTCCTCAAGGTTCAATGATCGGGTTCGGCCTTTCTTGGGTTGGCCGCGCCGTCTGCAAAGCCCTGGACCCAGGTCAAGTCATCGACGCCGCTGACCAGCATGAAGATGCCGACGCCCCGGTAGCGACTGGCCAGGCGGCCGACGATCCGGTCCCGATCGATCAGGAATTCCATCATGCCCGGCTTGCTGTCCGGGCGTAGCGCCGCGATCGAGTCAGTTAGCAGTTTGGCCTCGTGCGCCAGGTTCAGGGTTGGCAGGCTGCCGAAGACAATGAAATCAGACCTCCGAAACTGCCGTAGTTACTGCCCTTCATGAGCACATGCAGCGAACCCCGCAGGAGATCATGGATATTGTCCGACCAGCCGAGCCCCAGGGTCTGATCGGTGGCCGTGAAGGTGAGGGTGCTGCCCGCGGTGGGGGCGAAGGTCTTGGGGTCCGGGGCATAGTCCACCTGATCGCCCGTAAAGGTGAAGTTCACCACGGTCTGTTCAGTGGTCAGCAGGCCGGCGGTCGCGGGCAGGGCGCAGCAGGCGGCGAGACCGATCAGGCCGCCGTGGACCAGTCGCCACCTCGAGGTCGCGGTCGTCCTCACAGCAGCTTTTCGATCGCCTGTACCAGTTTGCCGCTCTCCGGTGCGGCTAAGCTGGAATAATAGTCGACATAGTTTCCATCGCGATCGATCAGGTATTTATAGAAGTTCCACTTGGGGTAGGGGGCGCCGGCGGCGGCGAGCCGCTCGAACAGCGGTGTGGCGGTGCCCTTGGTAACGCTGACCTTCTCGAACATCGGGAACTCGACCGAGTAGGTGAGCCGACAGAACTTCTGGATTTCCTGCTCGTTGCCGGGCTCCTGCTTCATGAAGTCGTTGGAGGGGAAACCGAGCACCACCAGGCCGCGGTCCTGATACTTGCGATAAAGCGCCTCCAGGCCCTCATACTGGGGGGTGAAGCCGCACTTGCTGGCGGTGTTGACCACTAGGATCACCTTGCCGCGATAGGCCTCGCAGAGGTTGACGACCTCCTCCCCGGCCAGGCGCCGGACGCTGAGGTCGAGCAGCGGTGGACAGGCCGGGATCGGCGGCGGTGGGTCGGCGGCGGCGACGCCGCTGATGACGGCCAGGCCGAGGACGAACAATGAGGTCTTCACGATGCATGCTCCGGGGCTAGCGGTTTCTGACCAGACGGAAAATGGTGGGTTCCCCCGCAATTGCAATCGCACTCCACGGTCGCGGCGACCTCGAGTCCGGGGGCCGCGGCCGGCGGGCGGTTTGAATGCGGGTCGCCCGGACCAATCTCCCGAGGCAACCGGTAACGGGCGTGTGGCCCCGGCACCTCGACTTGGTAACCACTGAGCAGGAATGAGGTAACGATGAGAGACTGGGTTAAAGGTACGGTGGTCGGCAGGCACGTCTGGGCAGACGGTCTCTACAGCATCCAGTTGAACGCCCCGGTGGCCGACTTCAGGGCGGGCCAGTACATCAAGATCGCCCTGGATATCGACGGTGCACGGGTGAGTCGGGCCTACTCACTGGTTAGCCCCCCGCAGGAGCGGCCGCTGGAGATTCTGCTCAACAAGATACCGGACGGCCCCTTCACCCCGTACCTCTCGGACCTCGGATTGGGTGATTCGGTGTGGGTCTCCGCTCAGCCCGGGGGCATCTTCACCCTCGAGTTTGTGTTGCCCGCCGACAGTCTGTGGCTACTCGCCACCGGCACGGGCGTCGGCGTCTATCTCTCTATGCTGCGCACCCCGGACCCCTGGGAGCGCTTCCGGCGCGTGGTCCTGGTCCACGGCGTGCGCAGCGTCGCCGACTTGGTTTACAGCGAGACCATCGCCGCCATCGCCGCCCGCCACGGCGAGCGTTTCGTCTTCGTTCCGGCGGTCAGTCGGGAGCCCTATCCTCCGGGTCTGAACGGGCGCATCACCGGTCTCCTGAACAGCGGGGCACTAGAGGAGCGGGCGGGTGCGCGCATCGCGGCGCAGTCCAGCCACGTCATGCTGTGCGGCAACTCCGCCATGATCAAGGATGCCAAGCTGATCCTGGAGGGGCGCGGACTGGTCCGCCACCGGCGCAACGTGCCGGGTCATTACAACGCCGAGCACTATCACTGAGCGAGCGCGGCGCTCGCCGTTACGATCAAGGCCAACGCACCCGAGGTATGGCAAGCATGTCGTTGCAGAGCATTCCCGAAGCTGATTATCTCATGCGCATGGCCGATGGCACCATCAAGCAGGTCAATCCCTTCACTCATACGGAAGTCTGGACCGTGCCGGGCCGGGGGAATCGGCCGCTGGGGGTGATGTCGCCCAACCCGGCGCCGCTCGATCCGGCGCAGCATGATGCCCACTGTGCGTTTTGTGCCCGCCGTTATCTGGAGACGCCGCCCGAAAAGGCGCGGCTGATCAGCACCGGCGAGGGCGTGGCGACGCTGTGCCAACTGCCGGCCGAGAACCTGTTTGATACGGTGGCGCAATTCCGCCGCATTCCCAATCTGTTCGAGATTGTGTCTTTCGACTATTGGCAGAAGAACTTCGACTATCTGATGCCGGAACACCTCGTCGCCCGCCAGCGCAGCTATATCGCCTCGGAACTGGGTCGTCGGCACGTACTGCAAGTGGTGGAGCAGCGTTTGCAGGCCACCGGGCTCGCGGAAGCCGAATGCCAACGGCTATCCATCAACGAGCGTCTGCAACTGGCCAACGCCTTCTTCGGTGGCGGCCATGAAGTGATCGTCGCCCGACGCCATTTCAGCGATGGTGCCACTCACGACGATCAACTGGCGTCCTCGGGCACTCTGACCGCGGATGAGCATGACCAGTACATGAGCTTCACGGTCGATGCCTTGCGTGATGTGTATGCCAATAACCGCTATGTCCGCTATGTCGCGGTATTCCAGAACTGGCTGAAACAGGCGGGCGCCTCATTTGATCATCTGCACAAACAGTTGGTGGCGATCGACGAGCGCGGGGTGCAGAACGAGTTAGCCTTGCGACGGGTACGTGAGAACCCGAATATCTACAATGAAGCGGCGGTGAATTTCGCGGGTTACCGCAATCTGGTGGTGGCCGAAAACGACCACGCCATCGCCTTTGCCGGCTTTGGCCATCGTTACCCGACACTGGAAATCTTCTCCAAGAGCGAACGCAGCCAGCCGTGGGAGCACGGCGCGCAAGAACTGCGCGGCATGTCCGATCTGGTGCACGCTTGCCATGCCGCCGCCGGGCCGGGTATCCCCTGTAATGAGGAGTGGCACTATAAGCCACCCGATGTGGACATGCCGATGCCCTGGCGCATCCTGATCAAATGGCGCGTCTCGACGGCGGCGGGATTTGAAGGCGGTACCAGAATCTATGTCAACACCATCGATCCTGAGGGACTGCGCGACCGGGTGGTCCCGCGGCTGTTCCAACTCAAGAACGAAGAGAAGATCGCCGCGATGAAAATCGCCTTTGAATGCGCCTGCACGCCCAACTGCTTGCGCTATAACCCCGCCGTGCGGCAGTAGGTGGCGGCGGGTGGCCTTGATCATAATTGCGGCCACGCAGCAGCGCTGTCCACCAGCGACGGCGCAAGATTCGGTGGACTGCGCTATACTCAGCTAATGCTAAATTTTCGGTTTCCTCACCGACCGGTTATTTCAAAGTTCTCCGTTAGCAAGGAGCGGAGGTCGCCCTGGTACTCACCCAGGTTGCTGAAGAAATGTGCGCAGGCTTTGCGAAACCCGTCAAATGGTTCGTTTGTAATACTTGTTATACAGAACTTTTTTCTTAAAGAATTTCTATAGCCGCTCAATA
>JADNEJ010000396.1 GCA_016292295.1 Candidatus Thiodictyon intracellulare | reverse complement strand
TTGCCTTTGACGCCGAGGTCACCGTTAAAGCCGATGGCATCCGCGACTAAACGCATGATTGTGGCGCGAGCACCGTCGCTTGGCAAAGCACTGCAACTGCGCCGGTCGTTACCGGCGAAACGGACTCTTGGGCCAGCACGCGCAGACGACGACGGTCCAGCTTGCCGGAGTCCAGGACCGGCAACTCGGCCCGGGGCTGAAAGGCGCGCGGACGCTGAGGTCCCGCCAGATTCGCCCGACACCACTCATCCAGCGCCGCGGGGCTCGCCTCTCCGGTGTAGAGCGCTACCAGGCGCTGGCCCCACACCGGGTCCTCGACCCCAACCACCGCCACCGCCCCGATCCCCGGCGCCCCGGCAAGGTGCGACTCCACCCACCCCGGGTGGACCTTGACCCCTCCGGTCACCAGGACCTCATCGGCGCGGCCCAGTATGGAGAGGGCGCCGTCCGCCCCCCGGCGGGCAAGGTCGGAGGTCGTGAACCAACCCTCGGCGAGCCCCAGACCGGGCCGGCGCCCCGGATTGGCATAGCCAGCCATGACCACTGGTCCCCGGACCCGCAGGGGGGCCGGTCCGTCGGTGCCTCCGGGGCAGTCGACCTCCAACCCGGCCAGGGGCCGACCCACCAAGCCCGCGGCGGGAGGTACGCTCAGGCGCCCGGAGGTGGCCACTTGTGACGCGGTCTCGGTCATTCCATAGGTCACATGCAGCGGCCAGCCGGCCGCAATGGCCTGCCCCGCGAGTTGAGTACTGAGCGACTGGCCGCCGACCAGCAGCACCCGCAGGGAGAGCGGCGGCGTGCGCCCCAGAGCCAGCAGACGAGCCAGCATAGGCGGGACCAGCGAGAGGTGGGTGACGGCCCGGCGCTCCAGGTCCGCGGCCACCGATTCCGGGTCGAAGCCCTCGTGGAGCAGGTGCGTGGCCCCGGCCAGGGCGCAGCGGTAGGTGATGGACAGCCCACCGATGTGGCGCAGCGCCAGGCAACAGAGCCAGCAATCGCCGGCCTGCAGGGCCAGGTGCCGATTGCTCAGGGCGGCGGCGGCGAGCAGATTGTGCTGGGTCAACATGGCCGCCCGCGGGACGCCGGTGCTGCCGCTGGTCTCCACCACCAGGGCCAAGGGGGAAAGCCAGAGCCCAGGCGCCTGGGCTGGTGCGCACGGCGGCGCGTCCCCTTGCCCACGGACCCGTTCCAGGCGGGTGAGACGGCCGACGAACTGCCCGTCCCAATGCCAACCCCACTCGGCGCCGGTCAGAGCTAACAGCGGCCCTAAGCCGGGGGCGTCCGCCGCGACGCGCACAGGCAACAGGGCCGCGCCGATCCGGGCCAGGGCGTGCTGCATCAGGACCAGTCCCGCCGCCGGCCGCTCCGGCACCGTGACCAGTTGGCCGGGCGCCAATCCTTGAGCGCGCAGTTCGCCGGCGAGAGCGGCGACGTCCGCGGCGAAGCGATCGTAAGTCCAGCCTGGGTCCGCCGACCCGTCGTCAGACCCCGCCGCCTGGATCAGAGCGAGGCCGCGGCCAGTCGTCCACGGAGCCTGCGCAAAGGTGAGCCCACTCGCGGTTGGGACCGGGCTGTCTTCGGGCCACGCCGCGGCGGGGGTCCACCCGTCGGCGAGCGAATTCTGGTTTCTCATCATCGACCTAATAATCCTCGTCATCGACGCCATTGCGACGAATCGGCCGCCGGGTGCGAACAAGACGGATGTGGTCTCGGGGACGACGTAGGGTGGATAAGCGCAGCGCATCCACCAGCATCGCCGATATTTTGGCTGGTGGATGCGGTGCGATGCAGCGCCGTGGCCGGTCCGCGATGCTGTGCCGCGCGCCTTATCCACCCTACGACGAGCGATTTCGCCGGCCACATCATCTTTGATCACACCCTCGGCCGCCGTCCGGGTGTCTTTCGGGGTTGACGTTGCGTTAGACTGCGACCCGGTTACACTGGACGCGCCGCCGCCGACCAGTGCCCCAAGGATTTGTGCCGTTTACCACGGCCGTGGTACCGCGGGCGCGACGGCCCGCGGCCGGTGTCAGGCTTCCGCCAAACAGGCCATCAGATGCTCGCACCACTTGCCCTCTTGGATCAATTGCAGGCCCGGCTCGACGAGACCATAGGCCTGCTCCCAACCGCTACGGCCGACGGCTTCGCCTCCCTGATTCTCGAACTGCCCCGGACCCTCACCCTGGCGCCGGAACTGGAGCACTCGGGCTTCAGCTTCACCCACGGCCAACAGGGTGAGCTGCGCGCGGGTTGCGGCGTGGCGGCACAGTGGACCGCCCAGGGACCAGGGCGCCTTGAGACGCTGCGCGAGCAGGCCCAGGCGCTGAACCGGCACTGGCACCAGTATGACCCGGACGAGACCGGTTTCGCCGGCTTCGCCATGCTCGGCTTCGCGGCCTCCTCGACCGCTACCCGATCCGTGCACCCGTCTCAGGACGGAACCGAGCTCCCTAACGCCTTGCTGTGGCTGCCGGAACTCGGCCTCTGGACGCGCGGTGGTCAGTCGGCGCTGGTGTTGACGACGCCCCTGCCGGTCGCCCCGGGCGCCGTGAAGGAACGCTGGCGGGACTGGCTTGCGCAGTTGGTGACGGCACTCGCCGCCCCGCTGCCCGAGCCGCTGACCCCCAGCCCGCTGACCGCGCTGGGCAGTCTGCCGGGACTGACCGACTGGCAAGCGCTGGTGCAGGAGGCACTGGCGGAGATCCGCCGCGGCTCCTTGGAGAAGGTGGTCCTGTGCCGTCGGCTCGGGCTCAAGGGGCGCCGGTCCTTCGACCCGCGGCGCCTCCTCGCCGCCCTGGCCTATCTGTTTCCCGCCTGCCAGGTCATCAGTATCCGTCGGCACGGCACCCGCTTCGTGGCCGCCACCCCGGAGCGCCTGCTGCGCGTCGTCGGCCGGCAGGTGGAGGTAGACGCCATCGCCGGCACCGCGGCCCGCTCCGCGAGCGCCACCGCGGATGCCGCCCTGACCGCGGCCCTGCGCGCTTCGGACAAGGAGCGGCGCGAGCACGCCATGGTGGTGGAGGCGGTACGCGCCGTGTTGGACGCCTGCTGTGACGAGGTCAGTGTCCCGGCGGTCCCCGGCGTCATGCAGCTGCACAATGCCCAGCACTTGTGGAGCCCCCTGAGCGGCCGGCTGCGCAAGGATACTGACCTGTTCAGCCTCGCCGCCCGCCTGCACCCGACCCCGGCCACCAACGGCAAGCCCCAGGCCGCGGCCCGGGACTGGCTGGACCGGGTCGAAATCCTGGAGCGGGGTTGGTACACCGGCGCCGCGGGGATCCTGGAGTCGGACCCGAGCGGCCGGCTGAATGCCGACCTCTGGGTGCTGCTGCGCTATGCCGAGGTGAGCAGCGATGAGGCCCGGCTCTATGCCGGGGCGGGCATCGTGCGCGGCTCCGACCCCCTGGCCGAATGGCGCGAGACCGGACACAAGCTCGCCGCCGTCGCCACCGCCTTGCAGTTCGCATGAGCGCGGCCAGCCCGCCGCCGGCCGCGGACGGCGACCCGCCCTGGGTCGGCGTGCGCTGGTGCCTGGCGCTGCTCGATGGACTGCTGGCCGGCGGGGTGCGCCACCTGGTCCTGTCGCCCGGGTCGCGCTCCACCCCGGTGCTCCTGGCCGCCCAGCAACGCTCGGCCCTCACCCTGACCCCAATCTTAGACGAGCGCAGCGCCGCCTTCTATGCCCTGGGCCTAGCCCGTGCCGGCACCCGGCCGGTGGCGCTGCTGGCCACCTCCGGCAGCGCCCCGGCCCACTGGTATCCGGCAGTGATGGAGGCCAACGAGGCCGGCGTGCCGCTTGTCTTGCTCTCCGCCGACCGCCCCCCGGAGCTGCGCGGTTGGGGCGCCAACCAGACCACCGACCAGACCCGGCTCTTCGGCACCCAGGTGCGCGAGTTCCATGACCCCGGGGCGCCGGTAGACGCACCCGCCGCGCGCCGCGCTCTGCACGCGCTTGGACGGCGCGCCGCCACGGTGAGCCAGGGCCGCCGACCGGGGCCGGTGCACATCAACCTGCCGCTACGCGAACCCTTGGTACCGCGGACCGACTGCCCCCTACCGGCCCCCGACCCGCGGCCAGCTAGCGACGGGGCCGGCGACGGCGCAGCGGTGACCCTCGCCCTGCCGCCGGGGCTCAAGGCACGGCTGCAGGGCCGCGGCCTGATCTATTGCGGACCCGATACCCCGCGGCCAGGCTTCCCCGACGCCGTGTTGCGGCTTGCCGCCGCGCTCGGCGTCCCGGTCCTTGCCGACTCCCTGTCCGGGCTGCGCTTCGCCGCCGCCGGCCTCGACCCTACCGACGCAGCCTCACCGCGCATCACCCGCTACAAGTCGATCGTGCGCAACGTCGCGGCCGCGGCGGCCTTAAGGCCCGACTGGGTGCTGCGCTGCGGCCGAGCGCCGATTTCCAAGACCGTGCTGGAATGGCTACCCGGCCTCCCGACGATCCTAGTGGACCCGGCCGAGCGTTGGTCCGACCCGGCCCACGACCTGGCCCGAAAGGGGTCTATGCACCTCGCGCTCGACCCCACCACCCTGTGCAATGCCCTGGCCGCGGACCCGCCCGCCCCCGCGGACCCGGCCTGGCTCGCGCGTTGGACCCAGGCCGAGGGGCGACTCGCCGCGCTGACCACGAACTATCTAGCGACGGCCCCCTGGTGCGAGGGCCACCTGATTCGCGACCTGGTGGCCACCCTGCCGGCAGGTGACGGACTACTGTGCGCCAACTCGCTGCCGATCCGCCAGTTCGAGACCTGGTCCGGCACCCGGCAGACGCCGCTCAGGGTCTTCGGCAACCGGGGAGTCAGCGGCATCGATGGTCAACTCTCGACCCTGGCCGGACTCAACGCCGCGGGGGTGCCGACCACCGGCCTGCTCGGCGATCTGTCGTTTCTGCACGATCTCTCCGGTCTGCTGCTCGCCGCCCGGCTCGACCGGCCCTGCATCGTACTCAATAATGGCGGCGGCCGGATCTTCGACTACCTGCCCCAGCACGGCCTGCCGGACTTCGAGCGCCTGTGGCGCACGCCGCGCCCGGTCGCCATCGGCGCCCTGACCGGCGCTTGCGGACTGCGCCACCGCCGGGTCGCCGAGTCCGTCGGCTGGCGCGAAGCCTTGGCCGAGGGTCTCACCGGCGGGCCTGGGCTCATCATCGAGGTCATGATCGACGCCGACCAGAGCCGGGAGGTCCACCTGGCCTTTCGGCAGCGCGTCACCGAGGCGAACCTGATCGGTTAACACCGCTTGGTCTTCAGCTTGGCGAATGACGCAAGCCCCGAAGGGGCGAGACATACCAGCCCAGGGCGGCGCCCTGGGTTTGCGGTTCAATGGGATCCAGCCCTGAAGGAGCGTGACATCAGGAGTCGACCGAGAAACAAGATAACTATGTCAAGGCTCTTTCAGAGCTGACAGGTTCAATTCATAGGATCCCAGGGCGGTGCCCTGGGCTAGCAGCCTGTTGGACTTCGGAGCCCCGTCGGGGCGGCGGGTCCGGTACACTGTCGGAATCAACCCCGATGGCCGGGGTGCTACTGCCGATGCGCCGCTTTCACCCGATGGACCGCGACACTGACTTGCTTCTGCCACTGTCGGTGCAGGACTGGCTGTCCAAGGGCCACCTGGCACGCTACATGGTCGAAATGGTAGAAGGCTTGGATCTGAGCGTGCTGGTGCAAGCGTATGGCGGCACTGGGAGCACGCCTTATCACCCGGCCATGCTATTAGCGTTGCCGATCTATGGCTACGCCAGCGAGCGTTTCTCCAGCCACAAGATCGAGCGGCCCACGTACGATTCGCTGGCGTTTCGCTTCATAGCCTGCAACCTTCACCCGGACCATGACACCCTGACGACCTTCCGACGCCGCTTCCGCAAGGAATTTGAAGCGGCCTGCGTGCAGGTGCTGGAGGTCGCGCGGGAGAACCGGTGCAGTCGCTTCGGCAGCGTCTGCCTGGACGGGACCAAGATTCACGCCAACGCTAGCCGCCACAGCGCCTTGTC
>JADNEJ010000196.1 GCA_016292295.1 Candidatus Thiodictyon intracellulare | reverse complement strand
GACAACCGCTCCGCGACGCTGGCGTCGGAGTGCTCCGTCCACCGCCGCCGCCAAGTTTGGACGGTAGATCGACCGATACCGAGTTCGTCGGCCGTCGCTCGCACGCCAACACCTCGACTCGCCAACAAGATCCGTGCGCGCATCGCAAGATCCGTGCGCGCATCGCAATTTACTGCGGACAGGTCCGATTGTCGTTCAAGCGTCTTCAGTTGTCGACGCTCACGATCGGTTACAGGGACTGCGGCAGCACGCAGCAAGGGCATCGCAGGGAATCAGTAGAATTCTGAAAAAATGGTAGTTTATGATATACTCCTAAGAAATAGCATTAGGATTTCCATCGTGGGGTACTAGTGGCTCTCGACCGTGACAAACTTGCGGTTCTTCGGCCCCTTGATCAGGAACCGAACCACACCGTCCGTCAGCGCAAACAGGGTATGATCCTTGCCCAGGCCCACATTGACGCCGTTGTGGACGGGCGTGCCGCGCTGTCTCACTATGATGCTGCCCGCGGTGATCTTCTGGCCGCCGAAGATCTTAACGCCGAGCCGTTTGGACTCCGAATCACGACCGTTGCGCGAACTGCCGCCTGCTTTTTTGTGTGCCATAGATGCTCCCTGATCAGCACGCGCTGATCCCGGTAATCTGAAGCTCCGTGAACCACTGGCGGTGGCCCTGGCGCTTCAGGTGATGTTTGCGTCGCCGGAACTTGATGATGTGGACCTTGGCGGCACGCCCGTGGGCCTTGACCGTAGCGGTCACCTTGCCGCCCAGGATGAAGGGCCGGCCGATTGTCACTGCGTCGCCGTCGGCAACCATCAGCACTTGATCGAGTTCGATGTCGGCACCTGTCTCAGCAACGAGCTTCTCGACCTTGAGGGTGTCCCCCTCGGAGACCCGGTATTGTTTGCCACCGGCTTGGATCACCGCGTACATATCTTGAAAATTCCCCAAGGCTGAATTCGACCCCCGACGCTCCGAGCCGGATGTAAAGGCCAAGCAGGATAACCTGGCGCAGGCCTGCCGTCAATCAACAAAAAAAAGTGTGGTTAGCGCAGCACACAATTGGTCGTCCTTATCTACAGGAATGCAACCACGCTTGACAGCCCCCCGACCGGCACCTAGGATCGGCGGCCACACATTGATTCCAGTCCCCAAACGCATGGACCTTTCCGCGATCCGGCTTCCCGCCGCCGAAGATACCAAGGCCGTCGATACACTGATCGTGCGCCGACTGCAGTCCGACGTTGTCCTCATCAACCAGATCGGACACTACATCGTGCGCAGCGGCGGTAAGCGTCTACGTCCCTTGTCGGTGCTGCTTGCCGCCCGCGCCTGCTGCTACCGCGGCACCCATCATATAGTTCTGGCCGCGGTGATCGAGTTCATCCACACCTCTACCCTGCTGCACGACGACGTCGTGGACGGCTCGGAACTGCGCCGCAATCAGGACACCGCCAACATCGTCTGGGGCAACGAGGCCGCGGTGCTGGTGGGGGACTTCTTGTACTCGCGCGCCTTCGAGATGATGGTCGAAGTCGGCAGCATGCGGGTGATGGAGGTCCTGGCCCACGCCACCAACCGCATCGCCGAGGGTGAGGTCCTGCAACTGCTCAACACCAAGGACCCGAACACGGACGAGCAGCGGTACATGGAGGTCATAGTGCGCAAGACCGCCACCCTGTTCGAGGCCGCCACGCGCCTGGGCGCCGTCCTGGCCGCCAGCTCCGACGCCATCGAAACGGCCATGGCCGACTACGGCCGCAACCTCGGGATCGCCTTCCAGTTGATCGACGACGCGCTGGACTACAGCAGCGGCAACACCGAATTGGGCAAGAATGTCGGCGACGACCTGGATGAGGGCAAACCGACCCTACCGATCCTGCGGGCGATGGCGGTCGGCACTCCCGGGCAGCGCCGCCTGCTGCGCGAGGCCATCGAACGCGGCGGGCGCGAGCGCATCGACGACGTGATCGCGGTCATTGCGTCCACCGACGCGATTGCCTATACTGCCGAACTGGCACGGGATTACGCCCGACGGGCAAAGGAGGCACTCGCGGTCCTCGCCCCATCGGACGCCACCGCGTCCCTGGCCATGATGGCAGATTTTGCGGTTAGTCGAGACCACTAAGACGGGTCACGCAGCGGCAGTCAGGCCGCCACCGTCGCAAGGGTCCTTCCCCTTTCCATCGGGGTGTAGCTCAGCTTGGTAGAGCGCTGTCTTCGGGAGGCAGAAGTCGCAGGTTCGAATCCTGTCACCCCGACCATATTTCTGATTGTGAATAGTATTTTACGGTTAAATATTCTTTTTGATTCAAGGGCGAATCAGCGGCTGTGAAACGATAAATTCTCCGCAGATAGTGCGAATGGACATCAGCGAGATCGTCGACCTTTACGGACGACGCGACGCCCAAGGGTTTGTAATGATGTATCCAATCCCATTTGTGAAGCTAGTGAAAAGGAGCGCACAATGGCAAAGCTGAATTGTCAGCCCTGAGCCTCGCTGGTCTACTGCGCAAACCACCATCCAGCGGCGGCCGGGACGACTGGGATAATAGTCAAATACCCGCGTGCCAAATTTTCCCCGGCCGAGGACGAGATCCTGGCCATTACCATCATGCGCGAGTCGGTCGTGAAGCATGGCATCCGGCCGGTTCCGGCCGGTGTTTGACAAACTGCTGCCGCTTGTGAAAACCCGCGAGGCGGCCATCGTCTGGGAAGGCAAGGTCACCTTATTTCATTCGACGGCTGGGACAACCACCCACGCGAGACCGCAGAGATTCCGGCGATCCGCTCCTACTTCCTGGACGTAATGGCCGAGCTCCCTTACTGGTTTAATTTAATTGAGAAGGTCGGGGATATTTTCTGGCACATACTGCGTTTTCTTAAAGGATTTCCATAGCCGCTCAATGAGATTTAAATTGGGCGTATAAGGCGAAAGAAAGACAAAAGACAAGCTTGATGCGGGAATCCTTGATGTAATCTTGAACCGCTTTGGCGCGGTAGTAGCGAGCGTTGTCGCAAATGATTTGCATGGGAGCGACCTCATCCCACCCGGGCCGCTGCAATGACCGCCTGTCCCAGGGACAGGCCGCCGTCATTGGTGGGCACCTGATGGTGGGTCAGGAGCTCGAGACCGCGCCGACGCAGGTGCCCGCTGACCCCTTCCAACACTAACCGGTTCTGGAAGACCCCGCCGGACAGGGCGACCCGCGCGAGCCCCTGCGCCTGCGCCAAGTCCGCCGCCAGGTCTGACACTGCGCGACAGACGCCCGCATGGAAACGGGCACTGATCAGCCCCGGTGCAACCCCCGCCGCCAGGTCATCGAACAGGCGGCACCATAGTGGGGCGGGATCGAGCAGGGTACCGCCGTCCCCTTCGACCCGTCCGCAGGGGTAGCCCTGCCCAGCGCCCGTCGCTGCCTCGACCGCCCCCGTACTCCCGTACTCTCGTACTCCCGTATTTCCTTCGACCGCCAGTGACTCTAACTCAATCGCCGCCTGACCCTCGTAGCTGATCCGCTCCGCACAGAGCCCCAGGGCCGCGGCCACGGCATCGAACAGGCGCCCGGCGGAGCTGGTCAGGGGCGCGTTGAGCCGGCGTTGCATCAGGGTGCGGAGCATCGGCACCGGCCGCTCTTCCAGTCGGCGGGTCAGTTCCAGACTCGGCCAGCGGCGCCGGAACTCTCCCCAGCCCAGGCACACCTCGATCTGCGCCAGTAGGTTGCGCCAGGGCTCCAGGATGGCGCGAGTGCCGCCGGGCATGGGTACCGGCCTCAGCCAGCCGACCCGCCGGAAGCCGCGATAGTCGGTGACTAGGAACTCCCCGCCCCAGAGGGTCCCGTCCGCCCCGTAGCCCAGTCCGTCGAGCGCGATGCCGAGCACGGGACCGCCGTCGAGCGGCCAGCCGTTGTCCGCCAGGACCGCAGCGCAATGGGCGTGGTGGTGCTGCACCTGGACCAGTTCCAGGCCCTCGCGCGCCGCTCGCTCCCGGCCGGTGAGGCTCGCGCGATAGTCCGGATGCAGGTCGACCGCGATCCGCTCGGGGCGGTGCGCGAAGAGCGCGAGATAGAGGTCGATGGTCCGCTCGTACTCGCGGGCGGTGTTGGCCTCCTCTAAATCACCCAGGTGCTGCGTCAGGATCGCCTGGCCGTCTTTGAGCAGACAGACCGTATTCTTGAGTTCGCCGCCCATCGCCATCACCGGCGGGGCATCCGCAAAACCGGGCGGCAACCGGATCGCGTTGGGGGCATAGCCACGCGCCCGCCGCAGCAGGCGCGGTGCGACGTCCATCCAGCGCACCACCGAGTCGTCCACCCGGTTGACGATGGCCCGGTCATGGAGCAGGACCAGGTCGGCGAGCCCGCACAGGCGCCCCAGGGCGTCATCGTTATCGACACACTGAGGCTCCTCACTCAGATTGCCGCTGGTCATCACCAGGGGGCGATCCCAGTGGGCCAGCAGCAGCAGGTGCAGGGGGCTGTAAGGGAGCATGAAGCCCAGGGTGAGTTGGCCCGGGGCCAGGTCGGGTGCCAGCGCCGGGGTTGGCATTCCTGCAAGTCGATCCAGCAGGACGACCGGCGCCGCCGAGCTCGCCAACAGGGCGGCCTGCGCTTCCCCCAACCGGCAGTAGCGGCGAATCACATCGAGGTCCCGCGCCATCAGGGCGAAGGGCTTGGCAAAGCGCCGCTTGCGCCGGCGCAACAGCGCCACCGCCGCCGGGTCCGCCGCGTCGCACGCCAGGTGGAAGCCGCCGATGCCCTTGATGGCCAGGATGCGCCCCTGGGCCAGGAGTCGGCTGGCCGCGGCGATGGCGTCCCCGGCCCCCAGGTCCGCCGGGTCCAGTTCCCGACCCTCCCCATCCGCTAACCAAACCCGGGGCCCGCAGACCGGACAGGCGTTGGGCTGGGCATGAAAGCGCCGATCGGCCGGATCGGCGTACTCGACGGCGCAGGCCGGGCACTGCGCAAAGACCGCCATGCTGGTATTAGCGCGGTCATAAGGGATGGCGCGCACGATGCTCAGACGGGGCCCGCAGTGGGTGCAGTTGGTGAAGGGGTAACGGTAGCGGCGATCGACCGGGTCCCTGACCTCGGCGGCGCAGGCGGCGCAGGTGGCCGCGTCCGCCGCCACGCCGGTGCGCGCGCCGGTGACAGCGCTCGCCAGGATGAGGAATTGCGCCGGTTCCGGGAGCGGCAGGTCCAGGGCGCCGCGCTCGATCGCGTCGATTCGCGCCAACGGCGGGCACTGCTCACGCAGCCCGGCACAGAGACGGTCGATCAGGTCAGCATCGCCCGCATCCGGTGCCCAGACGCGGATCAGCACCCCATCGCCGTCGTTGCGCACATCACCGATGAGCCCCAGGTCGCGCGCCAGGCGCCAGACCATGGGCCGAAAGCCCACCCCCTGCACCAGGCCGCGGACGCGGATGGTCTCAGCCATGGGAGCCAGCGCCCGTGGATTCACTGCGCATCGGTGTTCCCATCCGACCCCGCGTAGCCCGTTGCCGAGTCGATGCGGGCGCGCAGCGTTACGGCCGCGGCGGCAGTCGGAGGGACATGGTTGCGAGCGATATCCCAAAGGAACAGCAACCAATCACGAGACATGGATCAGGTCCCGTGCGACGCCGGCGCGGGCGCGGGGCTTGAGGCCGGACTCCGTGACCAAATCCACACGCCATCCTAGCAGTGCCTCAAGTGCCTGCTGCAAGCCACGATAGCTGTCGTAGCGCGACGGACCATGAAACTTCACCAGAATGTCGACGTCACTGTCCTCGCGCAGTTCGTCCCGGGCAGCGGAGCCGAAGAGTCCGAGCCGCTCGACCTCGAAGCGACCTTGGATCTCCGAGTGACCGGCGCGCAGCCTCTCCAGCTTATGACATACTTCGGTTCTAGTACCCAACGATAGAAATCCTAATTCTATTTCTTTGAATATGTCATAAGCTACTATTTTTTAATAATTCTACTGATTCCCTGCGATGCCCTTACTGCGTGCTGCCTCCGTCCCTGTAAC
>JADNEJ010000259.1 GCA_016292295.1 Candidatus Thiodictyon intracellulare | reverse complement strand
ATTACGTCTGCAGTCAGGGGAACACCGCGGAAAACTGCGTTTCTAGCCGAAAACCATCTCTTTTTTGCCGCAAAAGCTCGTCCAAGGGCCTCAGGCGGTGGCGCCGGTCGCTAAATCCCACAGGCTGCTAGGATATAGGCGATAAAATTGCCTGTTATGAGATAACCAAGAGTATAACTACGGAGGGACATCGTGCACCGAGGAGCCCAGTACGCCGTTCTGGTTGAAGTACCCACCATAACAATGACGACCAGTTTACAATAGGGCTCACCCCGCGGACATAGTGCCTTCCCGTCACCGCTCGCCGGTCAATATATCGCTGGGTGCGATCGGGTTTTTGGCGGCATCCTGCCCTCTTTGCTGACGGTGCTGTTCGTGCGGCTCGACGACGCCCTGTACGACCTCGCCGACAAGGCTACGAACAGCCGGCCTTACCCCGTCTATTTCGTGGCGATGCGCTTGATCCGCAAGCAGAGCCAGGCGATCAAATCGAGTTTTCTGCGCCTGCTTCGCCAGACCGCGGACAGCGCCGCGGCGGGCCTGCTTGAATGTGATCTGCTCTGCGACGCGGACTCGGATACACTGAGCCAGGACCTGTCGCTGTCGCAGGACGCGGACCTGGAAGAGACCCTGGCGGTCAATAGTCTGGTCTCCAAGGCCAAGTCAAAATACCGCGCTATTGTAATTGAAATCAATGTCTTTCTGGCGCATCTGCTTGACCGCGAGCAACTCGACATGCGGTCTAACTCCTTCGGGCCCTTCGCGGTTTGCGAGGCGTTTCGGGGGTCGCTCAAAGTTGCACACCAATTGGAACCTGGAATCTAAAATCAAGTTTGTTGTCTCGTTGTCTACAAGGTTTGTTCGACAAACAGGTCATGGATCACCTGGGGGACTTTTATCGCCAATGTCTGGACGCGGCGGTGGCGGCGGGACATGTCTCCGTCGGTAGACCGGAACCGGATGCCGCGGTCCCGCTGGCCGACGATACTGACCAAGGTGAGCGCGGGGCCTTCTGTATCCTGCAGGATGCGAACGGGGCCATCGTGTTGGCCCCGGGGTCGGTGGAGGACACCACGGCGATCGCGTTCGAGACCCTCCAAGACCTCTTGCAGCGCCGCCGTGCCACGGCGGCCGAGCCGATCGTGATTCCGACCAGTGAGTTGCAGGGCCTGTTGACGCAACTGGGGGCACGCGTCCTAACCGACGGGAATGATGCCGGGGTCCAGGTACGCCAGCGACTGCGCAGCGCGCTGGAGTCGCCGGGCGCGCGAGCGCACAACCTGGAGCGCAATGACCAAGACACCCTCGACCTGGTGTTGATGTTTTTTGAACACCTGTTCGAGGGCAACGTCCTGCCAGACCCGATCAAGGTCTTGCTCGAGCGTATGCAAATTCCCGTCGCCAAACTAGCATTATTTGATAATGGTTTTTTCCAAGCACGAGCCCCCGGCCTGGCAACTGCTCAATCATATCGGCGAATCCGCGGCGGGCTGGAACGAGGCCGACGGACGCGGACCCGAGACCCTCTACGGGATGATCGAATGGGTCGTCGAGCGCCTGATCCTCGATTTCGACGGCGATTCCCAGCTGTCCTCCCAGATGAATCGGTTCTTCGTCGCGTACATCGCCCACGACCAGGCGCGCACTCGGGAGGCCGAGGCGCGCGTGCTGGCGGGGGTCAGCCACCGCCGAGGGGACGGCACAGCAGGCCGTGGCGGTGGCACTGGATGCCGCCCTGATCCGCTATTGCCCAGGTTCCCACGGTGGTCAAGTCCATCCTGCGCGAGGGCTGGCAGCCGGTCATGCTCGCCATCTACCAGGGCGGCGGTGCCGACAGCCCCGACTGGCGCGCGGTCCTGGATTTAGTCGATCGGCTGCTGTGAAGTGTGTAACCAAAGACCCACTCTGAGGAGCGTCGGCAACTCCTGCGCCGGATCCCGGAGATCCTGTGTGTGTTGCGCTCGCGGCTCATCGCTACCGGCTGTGACCAGCGACAATTGGCAAGCTGGTTCAATGACCTGAAAACCCTGTACCTCGTCGTGCTGCAGGCGGATACACACCCGCGGCCAGCGCCGCCGAGCTCGCTACGGCCGTCCATCGTCCCCCCGATTGCCGCCGTGCCCGAGCCGGCCAGCGTCCTCGCGCGGCCCGCGGGACCAGCCGTTGCCCTGGGCGGCTGGATCGAACTGACCCGGGATGACGCGACCCGGGTCCGGCTCAAACTCGTCTGGCGTAGCCCGGACGGGGCGCGTCTGCTGTTCGTCGATCGGCAGGGCCGAGCCGGAACTCTCCGGCGCGACGTTGGCGGGGCTGATCATGCGGCGCCGAGCGATCCTGCTCGAGCGCAATCATGACCAATTGGCAGACCGCGCCATGCGCTCCGTGATGGGGCGGCTGGCTTTTTAAATTGCTCATTGGGGTTGGGCCGCGTCGGTGCCAATCCCGTTCCCGACCCCAGGAGATACTATGGAAATTGAAGCGGTGCCTGTATCCGCCCCCCGCGCGTCGGTGCTGCACGCCCAACTCCCCGCGATGGCCCTGATCGAATCCCAGGTCCGCGCCGCGCTGGCGGAGGATGTCGGTGGCGGCGACCTGACGGCCGCCCTGCTGCCGGCTCACCAGTGCTCCCGGGTCGAGCTGATCACACGGGAGGCGGCGCTCTTGTGTGGCTGCGCCTGGTTCGCGGCCGTGTTTCGGCTGCTCGATGCCGGGATCGAGATGCAGTGGGAGACGCAAGACGGCGAGCCGATTCGCGCCGGTCAGCGCCTGTGCGTCCTCACCGGACCCACGCGCGCCCTGCTGACCGGAGAGCGCACCGCCATGAACTACCTCCAGACCCTCTCCGGGACCGCCACCATGGCCAGTCGCTACGCCGCGGCCGTTGCGGGCCTGCCGGTGCGCGTGCTGGATACCCGCAAGACCCTGCCGGGGCTGCGCATCCAGCAAAAGTACGCCGTGCTGTGCGGCGGTGGCTACAACCACCGCATCGGCCTCTACGACGCCATCCTCCTCAAAGAAAATCACATCCTCGCCGCGGGCTCCATCCCCGCCGCCCTGGACGCCGCGCGCGCCGGCAACCCTGGCGTCACCATCCAGATCGAGGTCGAGGACCTGGCGGAACTCGCGCAGGCCCTGGCCGCCGGTGCACTCCTAATCCTGCTGGACAACTTCAGCCTGGATGAGCTGCGCCAGGCAGTGGCGCTCAACGCCGGCCGCGCCCAGTTGGAGGCGTCCGGCGGCGTGGATCTACGCACCGTGCGGACCATCGCCGAGACCGGCGTGGACCGCATCTCGGTGGGCGCACTCACCAAAGACCTGACCGCCGTAGACCTCTCCATGCGCTTTGTCTGAAGCCCCCGCAAGCGCCGCCCCCAAAGGGCGCCGCGCCCCTGGGAGCGCCGGGCGCAACCAGCTTAGCGAGCTCCTGCGGCCCACCGCCGTCGCTTGCAACGCCGGCGAGCGTCCGCGGCGTACCCCGCACTAACCCGCGTGATCGCACGGCCTGATCGCTTCGCGCCGCGTCGGTGTCGCGTCCTCCCAGCGCTGCTGCACTCAAGGCGCGACCATTGGCGACCTGGCCGTTGGTAAGGCACTCTGACCCCGTGGGCACCTCGGCCGACCCGATGCGCTTGCGCAGGCACTATAAGTGTTAGTTGGGTGCGATCCTCGCCAGGCCTAGCCGGCGGCCGCTCGATCGCACCTCCTCGTGTTGTTAGCCCGCAACCTAATGGGGTACAGTGTGCAGGACCATCCTGCAAACCCAGGCAGTGTGCTGCATTTATTCACCTCGACCCAGGTGTTGAGCGGGTATGTGCATTGCCAGAAAGAAATACGGCTGCTCGATCTGTTGAATGGCGAGCTCCCGCTCGGTGCAACCCGCGAAAGAGCCTTCTTGGAGCTCTCCCCCGGTCCGCAGGGCAACTGCGTCCTCGCACCCCAAGTCTCTAAGGCCTAATGTGAGCAAGCCAAGGATACAGTTCGTTGCCGTCGATGACCCCAATCTGGCGCGGGACGTCGGCGCGCAACCAGAAACCAAGCCCTACCCGTTTACGTTTACGCACAAGTCGCCGATGCGGGTGCACTTGCAGTTGCAGGACTACAGCGTATCGGATCGGGGGACCTGCACCTGGCCGCCGGCCAGAGCGTTGCCTCAGTCCTCAACGAGGATGCCCAGTTCATTCCCTTTGACCGACGCCACCGTCGGTCGCGAGCACGGCTGCGGCGAACGCCTGTTCACCCTCCCGCCCGTCCCGCCCGGCATCGTGTTGGTCAACAAGGGGCAAATCGTCTCCTTGTGCAAGGAGTCGTCGGCGGCGTGATCTCGTGAACGGCAATCAGTGCGCGAGCGGACCAGGCAAACTGCTCGCGCGTACATATCCCCATGATACATGGATACAGGAGCGGCTCGCCGCCGTCAAGTACCCAAGAAGGCCACCTGGACCTTGAGAGAAGTAATATAAGATGCGGAAATATATGCGTAAGTAGGTACGAATAGGCGATTTTGTCCGGCACCTGGCGGGTTGGCGGGTGACGTCGAAACGACAGCGTTGACGCCGTTCTCCGGCCCTGGCGCCCCTTGACCGAGCATTCGTTGAGGTCCATCGTATAGCTGCCCTGACGCACTCGGGGCCGGGTTTGGCGACCCGGACAACCACAGGCCCAAAGGCCGCGACAGCGGCTTTTTCGTGTCCGTCAGCTTCATGGCGGGAACGTGCGGGGCTACCTTCGGGTAGGCCGGTTCCCTGTGGCCGGTTCGCCAACCCTTCACGTTGCCGCCGCCCCATGTTTGGCGACTTGGGCGGCGGTTCCTTTACCAACACAGGAACCACGACATGACGACGACAGCCACGACATGACTACGACAGCCACGACTACCGCCCCTGTTGACCACGCACTCAGCCTCGGGGACGTAGCCAATGAGACCGCCGCCCAACTGCGCACGCTCGGGCGCATCAATTTCGACGACCTGTTGGGCGCCGAAACCGGCCTATGCCTGATCTTTGACCGCCTGGCGGATGACCTGGAGGCCGCGAGCATCGCCGTCGGCACCGAAGAGGCGCGGTTATGACCCGACGACTCTACCGCCGCGGCGACCGCGTACGCATCCTGGTGCCCACCTTGAGCGGCTGGCTTGGCACTGCGACGGTGACCGAAGACCAAGAGCCTCACGACCCGATCGTGGATTTTGTGAAGGATGACGCCCCTCTTGGCGAGTGGTGCACCGGCTATACCCATTGGTCGGAATTGAAGTTGATTGAAGCGGAGAATGGTGCGGGCTGACTCAACCTTCGCCGTACCGACGCAGTAGCGCCAACCGAAAAACCAACCCGCATGACTGCGCTCAAGACCGAGACCATAATCTTGCGCACGCACTCTTTCTCGACCACAGCATGACTGCGGAAGATGCCGGTTCATTGGCGATCCAACCGCACGCAACCGGTTTCTGGTTCTCCCTGCGCCGCTCGGGGAGGCACATGTCGCGATCGATGATGCTGCCCGAACTGCGTCCCACCTTCTCCAGTCGGCAGAAGAGCGAGAAGCACCTCTACGAGCTGTACGGGCTCGATCCCTCCTTGGCCCTGTTCCGGCTGCTGCGCCGCTTTGCCGCCGAGGCCCCCGACGCGCTTCCCCTCCTGACCCTGACCTGAGTCTTCTGCCGCGACCCTCAACTGCGGGCCAGTTTCACCCTGATCGAGACTCTCAAGCCTGGTGAGGTTCTGCCCCGACCGCGGATGGAGACGCAACTAGAGTCGCTCTTCCCCGCGCGCTTCAGCCCGGTCATGACGGCTGCACTGGCAAAAAACGTCAACAGTACCTTGACCGTTGCAGGGCATCTAAACCTAAAAGGAGCAGTAGGTGCCCGCCGCGGGCCGTTCCTGGCCCGCGGGCGGGTACACGCTGAGGCAAAGTTCCGGCTATGCCGGGTCCGGCAAACCCGGCAGCGAGTGCAATTCGCGGCCGTAGAGGTATTTCACCAGGGCGCGGGAGAGCACGCGGTACCAGCGTTGCAGCGGCGTCA
>JADNEJ010000578.1 GCA_016292295.1 Candidatus Thiodictyon intracellulare | reverse complement strand
AGCCCCACCGTTGCCCTCACCAGCCATCTGATCGGGGCGACCCGCTACGGCTACTCTTGACAACCAGGGGGGCTAAACGGTTACGCAGGAAGTGGTCCAAGCGATTCCATCGCGAGGCACTAGGTGGTCACACCGCTATACCGCCAGAGGCTTGGTGAGGCATCGAAGGAGCGCGATCTTGCTAAGGCCGTCGGTCGCTGAGGTGTGCCTCAATCGAGCGCGCAATAACGGCCACTTTCCATTTTATAGTCATAGCTTTATGTTAGACTCCACGCCGTTCTTGATTCTGCTGGTTGAACCCGTGAACGCCGATAAGTAGCACGGAGAAGCGCCATGTAGTACCATGTTTACGCTCGCTGGCGACAGAAGGGGTCCACCGAAGTGAAAGGAAGTGGCGATCGTACAGGTAACTGCGATTTGGTTCACGTCGATGGTTTTGACGGATACGAGTTAGACTCTACGATCCTCGTAGATCTCCACCTAAACGTGATCTGGGACCTGAATCTGATCTGGGACCTGAATCGTTTTTGGAAACTGGCCAGTGTGACGTGACAAAGTGACAAATCTATACTTGAACAGCTAGTCTATCAATTTCTTTGTGTCATCCTAACGGACTGATGTAAGATATGATACCTATGGAGAGTATAGCTCAGTTGGTAGAGCACTGGATTGTGGCTCCAGGTGTCGCGGGTTCGATTCCCGTTACTCTCCCCATCATTTTAATTCCCCATAGAATTTATTAGCCTGAGCGATAGCCGCCCATACGGCGCGCACCGCTTCTTCTTTCTTATGCGAGTCATCCGGCGCCCAATAACGAGTGCTTAGCCTATATGGTCGTAGTCCATGAAATACATCGTCAGGCGTTGCGAATAACTCTTGCAGGCTCGGGCGTGCCACCCAAGCCTTCCCAATTGCCGACGTAAGAGAGTGATACCACAGCGCGATTTGTTCGAGTCGGTCAAAGGCGAAATATCCGACCGGGTTCAGATTGTGTAATACTGAACGTAGTTCAGTGGACTCTAGGTAACGCTTATAGTTCACTACATATACGCTTTCCGAAACAAAAAGCGGAGCACCGTGGATCTCTAGATTTTTTCTAACTATAGTGCTACCGCTTTGCACAATTTCCAGCCCTACGTCACCGACTGCACTATTGACTACGGCGTCTTCTACATCCTCTACGGGTACGACATTTAATGCATATGCGCCGCTTACTACATCGGCGTAGCGGCCCTTGACGAATACCCTCGTCTTTGTGTTGGATAACAGAGACAGTCTATGCCATGGATTCTTTGTCAATTCTAATTCTTTTAGATCTGTTCCTAATGCAGCCGACGGGACTTTCGTAGGTCGTTTTATCAGAAAAAAACCTACGATATCTAAAATATCGCGAGCGAGAAACGAATTATGGCGAGTAAGCATACATGATCCAGCGATACGCATCTTGGCCCATTGCGGCAATTTGTAGTTATACATACCCCACTTTGTCACTTTTGTTGGTTCGCTAAGTAGTGGCTGGCTGACCGTAAGTAACTCATCTAGCCCAGTAACAGTAAGATCTATTTCTTCAAGGCGAATTAATGACGATGAATTGTGCGGCTCATCTCCTTCTATTCTCACTTTAATGCCTGCAATCTCCAGATCCATTGCTAGAAAACCTACCCGATACGGCCTATTGGAGCGCTTGCGGTCTATAAAAACACCAAAATACGGCAGGCCCTCCGCTTGTATATCATTAAGAAATGACATCGCTTGTGCATGGTCTAAGGTGGATCGCGCTTTCGTTTGATGAGAGACGTTAATGATCCGTTCTACACGTTCGCCGTCGATAGCGTTTAGTTCCCGTAGGCGGCACAAGAAATTCTCAAGGGTTCGTCCCGAGCGTGGGACGGCTATAGTAACATCTGGCTTTTTATTCACGACTGCTCCGGCTGCTAACAACTGTACGCACACCTAGGGATGATGTAAACTTGAGTCGTATCGCACGTACGCAACCTATTGCTAACGTATAATTAAAAATTATTTCATATAATTTCTGGAATTTCAATCATACAGATGGTGGTAGTAAGCGCCGAAAGATTCTTAATAAACTAAGCCCATAAATTAAGTGCCTCAACAAAAACGTTTGTAGTATTGACACAAGTCGGATAGATTGCAAATAATAAGTTGATTTTCCTATCAGCTCTATCAGCTTCGCGCTTCTTTAAATTAGTAAATCATGTGGTTGAATATTAATTTGATTCCTGTATGATGGCAATATTCTGTTACCTAATTTGGAATATTGCTTTTCACAATGGGATTTCAGGAAGGTGATAAAAGTGCGATAAAAGTGCGATAAAAGTGCGATATAATTATATATAATAGCAAAATGAGTTAGATCATATGAAATTCAAAGATATCTTCGATCGCCTGCTGCGCGCTATTGATATAGTTCAATTAAGGCGAATTATTTAAAGAAGAAGGGTCGTAGGGGGTATGCAATCATTCTTCTTCTTCTTTTTCAAAATCACCGGTCATTTGAAGATATCGCAAGTTTTTAATGTTCATATTAATACGATAAATAACTGGGCAGGTCGGCGGGCTGTCGAGGAGATCAACAGAATCTATGGCTTGGACGGCCGAGGCGTCAAGCCGATATTTACCGAAGCCGACATGAAAATAAGTACCTTAACTGAAATATTTGTGGAGCGCTATGCTGTAAAAATCTAATTTGCAAATTTAATTCTAAACTCAGATCCGAACGAACTATTAATCGATGGATTGCCCAAGCTAATGAAGTTATACTCACGTAAACCAGAGATTGAATCCATTCGTATCTCATTTTACGCCACAGGATTTCAATCAGATTCAATTCTGGCGAATATCGTGGAAGAAGGCCTTGATCATAATTCCGCCCACCTTGTTCAGTCATGACATCGCTGCTTCCTTGTAGAACATGGTCTTGCGCGCGCAAGCCCACATGGGCCGGCCGGCCTTGGGCGGATTTGTGACCAAGGCCGCGGAAGAAAGTACGGTGTCAACCCGCGTTTTTCCCAAAATTCCCTGCGTTCCTTAACTGCCTTGCTCACATGAATCGGCGCGTTATCCAGCACCACAACTACTGGCTCAGTGAGTAAATTAAAAAAATCATCCATAATATCAATAAGCATCAAATTGGTCGTCGGACCGATTGGTTCATAAACGTCTACCGTTTGTGCCTTCGGATTCGAGAAGGCGAGAAGGCGAGAAAGGCGAGAACATTAATCCGTATGGAATGCGAAGCAGGAATGGGGAGAGTTCCTGCCAGGCATAAGGGATATACAGCTTCAAACTGAATCCTGACGCATCGAAATAGACGAAATCAAATTCATCGTTTTGAGCAAGACTATTGAGTTCTGCAAGATCACTTACGCCTCGCTTATGTTCGTCTTCAGTTTGGCTGCCTTTAGGGGTTTTTCGTTTCCTTTTCGATGACTTACCATTCTTATTTATAATTCGACGCAATATGTTGCTAGACTCGCTGTCTTCTCAGTCCGCTTCATTACCATTGCGTCGAATTTCCTCAGCGAATTCGTGTCAATTTCCAAGTACTCTAGGATTATTTTCTCGTCAGCTTCGGTAAATATCGGCTTGACGCCTTGGCCGTCCAAATCATAGACCCCGATAGACCCCGTTGATCGCTTCGACGGGCTTAATCACAAATCCGCCCAAAGCTGGCCGGCCCATATGGATTTGCGCGCGCAAGACCAAGACCATGTTCTACAAGGAAGCGGCGACGCCGGGACTGAACAAGGTGGGCGGAATTATGATCAAGGCCTCTTCCGCGATACTCACCAGAATTGAATCTGATTGAAATCCTTTGGCGTAAAATGAAATACGAATAAATTCCATACTCTGGCTTACGTGAGTATGGCTGCATTAGCTTGCGAAATTCATCGAATAATAGATTCGTTCGAATCTGAGTTTAGAATAAAATTTGCGAATTAGATTTTTACGGCATGGCGCTCCACAAATATTTCCGTTTATGTACTTACAAATTATAAACGGCGCTTGATCTTTTCTTACTCGCTATCCGCTTACTGAAGAATAGCGATCTCCAGGAAATGTGCCACCAGGGAAGCGTCGCTGCAGACGATGTTTTCATATCTCACCAGATTACTTGAGAGGTTCTGACACAGTGGCGAAATCAGCCAAATCCACGATCAGTGGCTTTATTGAATTTCTTCCGGAACAGCAGTTGGTTCTTCAGGAATTTATCTGCCGTATTCGCGAAGCGTACGAACTGCACGGATTTTCTCCGATCGAGACTCCCGCTGTAGAGCGAGTCGATGTTCTGACATCCAAAGGTGGTGAGTCGGCGGAACGGGAGATTTACGCGATTTCGCGTTTGCTTGGACAGCAGGACGGTGCAGATGTCACCGATGCTAATCTTGCTCTACATTTTGATCTCACCGTGCCATTGGCGAGGTATGTTGCTTCCTATGCTTCACAACTTTCGTTCCCTTTTCGACGGTATCAGATTCAGAAGGTCTGGAGAGGAGAACGCGCCCAGGCTGGGCGGTTCCGCGAATTCTACCAGTGCGATATTGATATCATTGGGCGTGAGCAACTCAGTCTTCTCGCAGACGCCGAAATGCCTGCCGTCATATATGACGTTTTTCGCTCCCTTACTATAGGTGATTTTATAATTCGTATTAGCAACCGGAAAATTTTGCGAGGCTTATTGAGACATTATGGAGTAGACGGGGATACGAGTGCCGCAAGCGTGCGTGTTATCGATAAGCTTGATCGTCATCAGCAATCAGATTGGAAAGATGTGCTTATTGCACAAACTACGCTCTCCCCGGAAGTAGTGGAGCATCTTACGGAATTTTTTTTTAGTGCTGACTGCTCCACAGCAGAGACCCTTCAGTGGTTAAGTGCCCATGAAGCTAAGGCAGATGGAGATTTCGCTTTGGGCGTAGAAGAGCTGGGGGCCGTTGTTAAAGCGGTCGGTGAGCTGGGTGTTCCTGAGACCCATTTTACGATAGACCTGCGTTTAGCGAGAGGCCTCGATTACTATACGGGAACGGTTTTTGAGACGTTGCTTATTGGGTATGAGTCTATTGGGAGTATTTGCTCCGGTGGTCGATATGATGATCTCGCCAGTTTCTTTATCGATGAAAAATTGCCTGGCGTTGGAATTTCAATCGGTTTGACGCGCCTTATGGCACAGTTGCTTGATAAGAACATTGTTAAACCACGAGCGTCTACTCCGGCGAAAGTGCTTGTCACTAGCCTTGATAAAAAGCACTTGCCGGAATATTTGAATATTGCGAAAGTGTTGCGTAGTGCGAACATCTCGACGGAAGTCTTCACGGAAAAGGCAAGACTTGGAAAACAGTTAAAATATGCAGTTCGGAAGGGAATTCCATTGGTGATTATTGCGGGAGATCAGGAGTTATCGGAAGGGAAGGTCCAACTCAAATATCTAACAGAGGACTTTGCGCAAAAAGATATAGAGGAAATCCCTCTGCAGGAAATTGCATCGCGGGTGACTGAAAAACTCCGGGAATTAAGCCTTTCCTGGAATGCGTGGTAACACAAGCGCTCTCGATGCCTTGCTGGCGCTTCCGCCCGTTCACATGAGAAGCGCTAGAGAACAGCAATTTTCTCCGCAGCGTCATCACCGCCAGCTTTTCAGCTAACTAGTACCTCGTGATGGAATCACTCAGACCACTTCCTGCTATGCTGCCAGCGGCACTTGATCATAATTCCGCTCACCTTGTTCAGTCCCGGCGTCGCCGCTTTCTTGCAGAACATGGTTTTGCGCCCGCAAACCCACATGGGCCGGCCGGCCTTGAGCGGATTTGTGATCAAGGCCCCACCAGCGGCTTGCCCTAGTATACACATCTCATCTGATATTTTCGCGTAGGAGCCTAGCGTAACCGGCCGATGTCGATATACTATTGTCCCTATGCTCGACTAGACCCTCTCCACCGAACAACTCGCTCACGGTCCCGACGTCAGCGCCCGCCACACCGGCGCCCCCGCGCGCCAATCCCCACCGGCAAGCACTACCGACAGCTCCTGGGGAGCCAGCAC
>JADNEJ010000059.1 GCA_016292295.1 Candidatus Thiodictyon intracellulare | reverse complement strand
ATCGGGCGGCCATCGGGGTTGATCCCGACAGTGTACCGGACCCGCCGCCCCGACGAGGCCCCGAAGTCCGACAGGCTGCTAGCGGTGATGGCAAATTTTGGCAAGGTAGGCGATCCCTTCGGGGCGTCCCGGGACCGTCGGCGCAGCGGGCCGACGCATCGACGCGCAGCGCCGAATGCCTTCGCCGGCGTGGCGCCTGCGTCCACTGTCCACTCATCCGCGTACCGCAGGGGCGCGCGCAGGATGGCTCTGCCACCCCTCATTCAGCGCTGGGCCTGCGGTCAGGGCGGGAATCCGGTAAGATCCGGGCGATTATCCAACAAGGCCCTTCCTCCCAACGATGGCCAGCAATCTGCTCAAGAAAATCTTTGGCAGCCGCAACGAGCGGCTGGTCAGGAAGCTCCTCAAGTCCGTTAGCCGGATCAATGTCTTGGAGCCTGACCTCCAGGCTCTCTTAGACGCGGCGCTCGCCGCCAAGACTCAGGAATTCCGCGCGCGGCTCGCGGCCGGGGAGGACCTCGACGCGCTGCTACCCGAGGCCTTCGCGGTCGTGCGCGAGACCGGGCGGCGTGTGCTCGGGATGCGTCACTTCGATGTCCAGATGGTCGGCGGCATGGTACTGCACCATGGCAAGATCGCGGAGATGCGCACTGGCGAGGGTAAGACTCTGGTCGCCACCCTGGCCGGCTATCTCAACGCGCTGCCCGCCAAAGGTGTCCACGTGGTCACGGTCAACGACTACCTGGCGCGGCGCGACGCCTGCTGGATGGGCTGCATCTACCACGCACTGGGTCTGACGATCGGGGTGATCAACTCTTCCGGCATGATGGGTCCGGACGCCGCGTCCTATCTATATGATCCCGCCTATGAGCCGCCGGCCGAGGGACAGGGCTACCGCCAACTGCGTCCGGTCAGCCGCCGCGAGGCCTATGCCGCGGACATCACCTACGGCACCAACAACGAGTTCGGCTTCGACTATCTGCGCGACAACATGGCCTTCGAGCCGGGGCAGCGAAGCCAGCGCCTCCCCTTCTATGCCATCGTCGACGAGGTGGACTCGATCCTGATCGACGAGGCGCGCACGCCGCTGATCATCTCCGGCCCCTCCGAGGGCAATACCGACCTGTATCAGCAGATCGACGTCATCATCCTGCGCCTCACCCGCCAGTCCCCGATGACCAATGAGGAGGGCAAGCCCGACTTCGGTCCCGGTGACTACTCGGTGGACGAGAAGGCCCGCCAGACCTTCCTGAGCGAGGAGGGTCACGAGCACGTCGAGGAGATGCTGACCGAGATGGGCCTGCTGGCGGCGGGCGAGAGCCTCTACGACGCCACCAACATTGCCCTGATGCATCACGTCTACGCGGCCCTGCGTGCCCACGCACTGTTCCAGAAGAACGTGGAATACATCGTGCACGACGGCCAGATCATCATCGTCGATGAGTTCACCGGCCGCACCATGCCCGGCCGACGCTGGTCCGAGGGCCTGCACCAGGCGGTCGAGGCCAAGGAGCGGGTGCCCATCCAGCAGGAGAACCAGACGCTCGCCTCCATCACCTTCCAGAATCTGTTCCGGCTCTACCCCAAGCTCACGGGTATGACCGGCACGGCGGATACCGAGGCCTACGAGTTCCAGCAAATATACGGACTCGAGGTGGTGGTCATCCCCACCAATCAGCCGATGATCCGCAAGGACAACGGCGATCTCGTGTACCTGACTCAGGAGGAGAAATACAAGGCGGTCGTCGAGGACATCCGCGACTGTGTCACCCGCGGCCAGCCGGTGCTGGTCGGCACCGCCTCCATCGAAACCTCGGAGCTGGTGTCTAAGCTCCTGGTCGAGGGTGAGGTCCCCCACGAGGTGCTTAACGCCAAGCAGCACGAGCGTGAGGCCGGCATCGTCGCCCAGGCGGGCCGCCCCGGCGCCGTCACCATCGCCACCAACATGGCCGGCCGCGGAACCGACATCGTGCTCGGCGGCAACCTGGAGGCGGAACTGGAGCAGGCCGGTCCGGACGCCGACCGGGAGGCCATCCGCGCCGCCTGGACGGCGCGCCACGCGGCCGTGGTCGCCGCCGGCGGGCTCCATGTGATCGGCACCGAACGCCACGAGTCGCGACGCATCGATAACCAGTTGCGCGGTCGCTCCGGGCGCCAGGGCGATCCGGGTTCCAGCCGCTTCTATCTGTCGCTGGAAGACAACCTGATGCGCATCTTTGCCTCCGAGCGGATGGCCTCGATGATGCAGCGCCTCGGGATGAAGCCGGGCGAGGCGATTGAGCACCCCTGGGTCACCAAGGCGATCGAGAACGCCCAGCGCAAGGTCGAAGGCCGCAACTTCGACACCCGCAAGCAGCTCCTGGAGTATGACGACGTCGCCAACGACCAGCGCAAGGTCATCTATGGCCAGCGCCGCGAGCTGATGGATACCAACGACATCTCCGAGACCGTCGCCGCCATGCGTGCCGACACCCTGGAGCGCACACTCGACGCCTGCATCCCGCCCCAGAGCCTGGAGGAGCAGTGGGACCTGCCCGGCCTGGAGGGCGCGCTCGCGCAGACCTTCGGCGGCGACTGGCCGGTGCGCCACTGGCTGGACGCCGACCATTACCTGCACGAGGAGACCCTGCGCCGGCGCATCGCCGATACCCTGAGCGCGGACTACGCGGATAAGGAGGCGCAGGAGGGCGCCGCGCGCCTGCGCCAGATCGAGAAGGCGGCCATGCTCCACTTCCTGGACACCCACTGGAAGGACCACCTGGCCGCCATGGACTACCTTCGCCAGGGCATCCACCTGCGTGGCTATGCCCAGAAGAACCCCAAGCAAGAGTACAAGCGTGAGGCCTTTGAGATGTTCTCGGCCATGCTCGACGACATCAAGCAGGACGTCGTAAGTACCCTCTGCAAGCGCCAGCTGCAGGCCGCTGAGCCCCTGCCGGAGTTGGCGCCGCACGCCCCGCAAGCCCAGGAATTCAAGTTCCGGCACGAGGAGTTCCACGGCTTCGGCGCTGCCGACGACGCCGATGCGCCCCCAGACGACGCCGCGGGACTCGGGGCCGACGGGCAGCAGCCCTTCGTGCGGGACGCCCGCAAGGTCGGCCGCAATGAGCCCTGCCCCTGCGGCTCCGGCAAGAAGTTCAAGCAATGCCATGGCCGGGCCGCCTGAGTTCCACCCATGACCGAGCAGCCCGAACTCCACTTCCTACCGGTATCCGGCGTGCGTCTGGCCGTGGGCGCGGCCGGCATCCGCTACCGCGACCGCGACGACCTGGTGCTCGTGGAACTGGCCCCGGGCACCGACTGCGCGGCGGTCTTCACCCGTAACGCCTTCTGTGCCGCCCCGGTCACCCTGGCCCGCACTCACCTGGGCGGGAGCACAGCGCGCTGGTGGCTGATCAATGCCGGCAACGCCAACGCCGGCACCGGCGCCCGCGGCCTGCTGGACGCCACCGCCGCCTGCCAGGTCGTCGCCGAGCTGACCGGCGACCCGGTGGGGAGCGTCCTACCCTTCTCCACCGGCGTCATCGGCGAGCACCTGCCGGTGGAGCGCATCGCCGCCGCCCTGCCCCGGCTCCTGGGTGAACTTGCCGCGACCCACTGGCCGGAGGCAGCCCGCGCCATCATGACCACGGACCGGGTACCCAAGCTCGTCTCGCGCCAGTTCGCATGCGACGGGCGCACCGCCACCCTCACCGGTATGGCCAAGGGTGCCGGCATGATCTGCCCCGACATGGCCACCATGCTCGGCTTCCTGGTCACCGATGCGGCGGTGGAGCCCGGTTTTCTCGCCGCCTGTCTGCATGCCGCGGTGGAGCGCTCCTTCAACGCCATCACCGTGGACGGCGACACCTCCACCAACGACGCCTGTGTCCTGGCCGCCACCGGCGCCCTAGGCAACGACCCCATCGTCGCCGCCGTAAGCCCCGACTATGACGGCTTCCAGACCGCCCTGGACGCCGTCTGCATTGAACTGGCCACCGCCATCGTGCGCGACGCCGAGGGCGCCACCAAGCTGGTGACGGTCCGCATCGAGGGTGCCGTAAACCACGCCGAGGCGCGCCAGGTCGCCTACACCATCGCCCACTCTCCGCTGGTGAAGACCGCGCTCTTCGCCTCGGACCCCAACTGGGGCCGCATCCTCGCCGCCGTCGGCCGCGCCGGCATCGCGGACCTGGCCATCGCCGGGGTCCGTGTCTGGCTCGGTGACGTGCTCATCATCGATGGCGGCGGGCGGGCGCCCACCTACACCGAGGCCGCCGGCGCCGCCGTCATGCGCGCGTCCAAGATCCTCATCCGCGTCGCCCTTGGCCGCGGCGAGTCCGCCGCCGAGATCCTCACCTGCGACCTCTCCTACGACTACGTGCGGATCAATGCGGAGTACCGGTCTTAGTAACGAGCTAAGAACAAGTTAAACACAAACACGATCGTTGTCGTTGTCGTAATCGGAGAATCGCTGCAACTTCGGCATTATGTAGCAAACGCACATGGCTATTTATTCAGTAAATTGGCTACGACTTCCCGATTCTGAGCCAGCCCCGGCAGCCGGATTTCTCACCGAAATCTGGCAGATCCCGGCGCCCACCCGCCTACATCGCACTGAATTGCCGCCAGATTCTGCGTAACAAATTGATTCGATAACCATATACAGTTGCTATGCAATGCCGTGCAACTTGGCGTGCGAGGGAATCCGGGGCACTACGATAACCTTGATTACGACAACGACAACGACGCGAAAAGTATTTTCTAATGGACTGTTCCTTACGGGACCAAGCAGTGCCGATGCCCAGCAAGCAGATCCACGTCATGGCCGGCGCCCTCCAGGACGACCAGGGCCGGGTCCTGGTCACCCGCCGCCCCGATCACGCCCACCAGGGCGGACTCTGGGAATTCCCCGGTGGCAAGCTGGAGCCCGGTGAGACCCCAGAGCAGGGCCTGGCACGCGAGTTGGACGAGGAACTCGGCATCCGGGCCTATACCAGCCGCCCCCTGATCCGCATCCACCACGACTACGGCGACCGCCACATCCTGCTCGAGGTGCGCCGCATCGGCGCCCATGCCGGCATCCCTCAAGGTCGGGAGGGACAACCGCTAGCCTGGCTGCACCCGGAAGCCATGGACCCGACCCGGTTTCCCGCCGCCGACCGCCCCATCATCACTGCGCTGCGCCTGCCCCAACTGCTGCTCATCACCGGCCCAGACCCGCATGACCCCGCAACCCTCATGGCGCGGCTTGAGCAGGCGATCCGCGGCGGTGCCCGGCTGGTGCAACTACGGGCCCACGAGATCGACGCCGCCGCCTACCGGGACCTGGCTGCACGCGCCTATGCGCTCTGCGCCGCCAACGCAGCCCGCCTCCTGCTCAACCGCGACCCCGCAAGCCTTGCCGACTGCCCCCGCCACGGCCTACATCTGAGCGCCCGGCACCTGGCCGACCTGAGCGAGCGCCCCGGCCAGCCCGGCGACCTGGCCGGCGCCTCCTGTCACGACGCCGCCGACCTCGCTCGCGCTGCCGCCCTGGGGCTCGACTACGCCCTCCTCTCACCGGTCAAGGCCACCGCCACCCACCCCGAGGCCCGCCCGCTGGGCTGGCCGCGCTTCGCCGCTCTGGTCGACCCCATCGCGCTGCCGGTCTACGCCCTGGGCGGTCTCGCTCCCACCGACCTGTCCGACGCCATCCGCCACGGCGCCCAGGGGGTCGCCGCCATCCGCGGGTTGTGGCCCGATTAAGGCGTAAGGAGCGAGACGGGGCGCAACGAAGCTTGATCGAGATTGAGGGCAACACCAAGGCCAGGACCAAGACTTAGCAGCCTGTCTGACTTAGCGACCGGCGCTACTGCCTGATGCCCTTGGACGGGCTTTTGCGGCAAAAAAGAGACGGTTTTCGGCTGGCCGCGTGTCGGACTTCGGGGCCCCGTCGGGGCAGAGGGTCCGGGACACTGTCGGGATCAACCCAAGATGGCCGCTCGATGGCCGGAGTGCTACTGCCGATGCACCGCTTCCACCCGATGGACCGCGACGGCCTTGATCATAATTCCGCCCACCTTGTTCAGTCCCGGCGTCGCCGCTCCC
>JADNEJ010000362.1 GCA_016292295.1 Candidatus Thiodictyon intracellulare | reverse complement strand
GTATTACGTCTGCAGTCAGGGGAACACTGCGGAAAACTGCGTTTCTAGCCGAAAATAGTCTCTTTTTTGCCACGAAAGCCCGTCCAAGAGCTTCAGGCGGTGGCGCCGGTCGCTAAGTCCAACAGGCTGCTAGTGACATGTACCTAATTGCACGGAAAAATTTATCGTCGGCCCCCGATGACACCGATTTGGGCACATCCTGGCCAAACCTGCTGTAAGTGCGGCTGATCCGGACAGGGCTGGGCTGGGGTATACGCCTGCCCCACGGCGGCCACCGCGCCCCTGCCGAACCCTGGTAAAGTACCCGAGAAAATTTTCGTAAGGCTATAATGTCGAGAAAATTTCCGGGAGGTGCTTATGGCTCAGGCGACGCGTAGCGGACAGTTGACCTTCAGCGACTATGTCGAGCGGGCGCTCCGTGAGGGTGCCATGTGGGCACTGATGTGCGTCGCACTCTATCTGGTGTTGTCGCTCGCCAGCTACAGCCCGCAGGATACGGGCTGGTCCTACGTCGGCGAGACGGCCCGCGTGACCAACGCGGGCGGACGCACCGGAGCCTGGTTTGCCGATGCCGGCCTTTATCTCTTCGGCTATTTTGCCTATCTGCTCCCCCTGATGATCGCCTTCAGTGCCTGGGTGGTGTTTCGCGGACGCGCGGACGATGCGCGGCCCCGCGCCTGGCTGCTGGCGCTACGCTGGATCGGCTTCCTGCTCACACTGGCGGCCGGCTGCGGCTACGCTACCATGCACTTGACGGCCCTGGGTGCTGACTTGGCCAACGGCCTCGGCGGCGGTCTGGGACAGGCGGTCAGCAGCCTGATGCTGGAACGTTTCGGCCCCGGGACCGAGGTGTTGCTGGCTGGGATCCTCTTGGTCGGCTTTACCCTGTTTTCCGGCGTTTCTTGGCTTACCCTGCTGTATTGGCTGGGTGATGGCCTGTTGCAGAGTGCCTGTACCCTGAGCACCGGCACCCTGTCGTCCCTGGGCCAATCTCTGAGCTGGCTGCGGCGCGGCTCCCGCGGCGGCGAACTGCCCGCCGACCTGAACCTGATCGACCCTGTCGACCTGGCGCGGGAGCGCGCCGTAGCGGATGCGCGGGGAGACTGGCAGCCGGAGCCGGCGCTTTCCACCCCAGCGCTCGAACCCCAGCGCGAACCGCAGTGCGACGCCCAGTTCGACCTCGCATTCGACACCGGCACCGACCCGGGGCCCGAGCCGCAAGCATCCGATCACGTCTTGACCCTCTCCGATTTAATGATGCACCAGCGTCCGGTCCCCAAAGATGCACCCCGAGTCCAGAAGCTGCGCCGCCCCGTCTCACCCCCCGTGGTCCCGCCGGCGGCGCCGGACCCGGACCTGGCGTTCATGCCGGACCCACAATTCGTACCGAATGCACTGCGCCTGGCGCCGGCACAGGACCCCACGGACGCCCATGACGCCCAGACGCCGGTACTCACTCGCCCGCCGCTCAACCTCCTGGACCCGGCGCGCAAGACAGGCAAGGGCTACTCGGACGCCCAGATCGAGGACCTGTCGCGCCTGGTGGAGGTGAAGCTCAAGGACTTCGGCGTCGTCGCCGAGGTGGTAGCGGCCTATCCGGGACCGGTGGTGACGCTCTTCGAGCTGCAGCTGGCTCCCGGCACCAAGTCCAGCAAGATTTCCGGCCTCTCCAAGGACCTGGCGCGGGCCCTGTCTAAGATCAGCGTGCGGGTGGTGGAGGTGATCCCGGGCAAGTCGGTCATCGGCATCGAGATCCCCAACGAGGAGCGGGAGATAGTGTTCCTGAGTGAAATCCTAGGCGCCCCCGAGTACCAGGACGCCAAGTCGCCGCTGAGCCTGGCCTTGGGCAGCAATATCTCCGGTGAACCGGTAGTGGTGGATCTCGCGAAGATGCCCCATGCCCTGATCGCGGGCACCACCGGCTCCGGCAAATCGGTGGCCATCAACGCCATGATTTTGAGCCTCCTCTACAAGGACGGCCCGAAAGACGTGCGCCTGATCATGATCGACCCCAAGATGCTGGAACTCTCCATCTACGAGGGCATCCCCCACCTGCTGACTCCGGTCGTGACCGACATGAAGGAGGCCGCTAATGCACTGCGCTGGTGTGTCGGGGAGATGGAGCGCCGGTATCGGCTGATGGCCGCACTCGGAGTGCGCAACATCGGCGGCTACAACCGCAAGGTCGCCGAGGCGCAGGCTGCCGGGACCCCGTTGCGCGACCCTCTGCTGGCCGCGGCTTTCGCCGCCGAGCCGGGGGTCGAGGTACCGACCATCGATCACCTGCCCTACATCGTGGTCATCATTGACGAGTTGGCCGACATGATGATGGTGGTAGGCAAGAAGGTGGAGGAACTCATCGCCCGCCTGGCCCAGAAGGCGCGCGCCTCCGGCATCCATCTGATGCTGGCGACGCAAAGGCCCTCGGTGGACGTGCTGACGGGGCTCATCAAGGCCAACATCCCCGCTCGCATCTCCTTCCAGGTCAGCTCGCGCATCGACTCGCGTACGGTCTTGGATCAGATGGGCGCCGAGACCCTGCTCGGCCACGGCGACATGCTCTACCTGCCGCCCGGCGGCAACATCCCGCAGCGCGTGCACGGGGCCTTCGTGGACGACCACGAGGTCCACAATGTGGTGAATTTCCTCAACGCTCAGGGTGGCCCGAACTATCTCGATGACGTCCTGCGCGAGCCCCAGGAGGCCCTGCCGGGAATCGATCCGGAGCCACGCGGCGATGTGGAGGACACCGACCCGCTGTTCGACGAGGCGGTGCAGATCGTTGTGGAAGGCCGCCGCGCCTCCATCTCGGGGGTACAGCGCCGACTCAAGATCGGTTACAACCGGGCCGCGCGCATGATCGAGGAGATGGAGCGCATCGGCATCGTCGGCCCCGCGGAGACCAACGGCAACCGCGAGGTGCTGGCACCCCCACCCCGCGAGGAATGATCCACATGTCCCAGACCCACCGCTGCGCTGCGCCATCGAGCCCGCGCCGCCTCCCCTTGGTCCTCCTGCTTGCCGGCCTGCTTGGCCTTGGATCCGCACCCGCCACCGCGGACGGGCGGGCGCGCCTGGAGGCCTTCCTGAAGAGCCTGACCAGCCTCCAGTCGAGCTTCGAGCAGGCCACCTTCAGCGCCGACCACACCCGCATGACGCAGGCGCGCGGCACCCTCTATCTGCAACGTCCTGGGCGCTTCCGCTGGGAGTACGACACCCCGAACAAGCAGGTGATTATCGCCGACGGCAAGCGTGTCTATCTCCACGACCTGGATCTCGACCAGGTCTCCCACCAAAGCGAGGAGAAGGCCCTGCGCGGCACCCCGGCCCTGCTGCTGGCAACCGAGGCCCCCATCGACCGGGACTTCAATACCCGCCCCATCGAGAGCACCGACGGACGCGAGTGGGTGGAACTGACCCCCAAGGCCAAGGACACCGACATCGTGCGGATCGAACTGGGCTTCGGGGCCGTGGGCCTGGAGAGCATGATCATGGAGGACAGCTTCGGGCAGGAGACGCGGCTGAACTTCGGCCGGACCAAACGCAACCCGATCCTCGATCTTGGCCTCTTCAAGATGGACGAGAAGACCGGCGGCGACTTCCTATCCTTCGACTGATGGGCGCCGACGGCAACGAGGCCCCGCTCGCGGACCGCATGCGCCCCCACGGGCTCGACAGCTTTGCCGGCCAGGGCCACCTGCTCGCCCCCGGCAAGCCCCTGCGACAGGCGATCGACACCGGCCGGCTGCACTCCATGATCTTCTGGGGCCCCCCGGGGACCGGCAAGACCACCCTGGCGCGGCTGGTGGTGGCGCGCTCTGGGGCTAATTTTATCAACCTCTCCGCGGTGCTCACCGGGGTCAAGGACATCCGCGAGGCGGTGACCAAGGCGTGCGCCCTGCGCTCGGTCGAATACCGCGCAACCGTGCTCTTCATCGACGAGGTACACCGCTTCAACAAGGGCCAGCAGGACGCCTTCCTGCCCCATGTCGAGGACGGCACCCTCATTTTCATCGGCGCCACCACTGAAAACCCCTCGTTTGAACTCAATAACGCGCTGCTCTCCCGCGCCCGGGTCTATGTCCTCAAGTCGTTGAGCGTCGACGACCTCACGGCCGTCCTGCGGCGCGCCCTCACTGATCCCGTGCAAGGGCTCGGTGCCCGGGACCTGGCACTCTCCGCCGAGGGCGCCCGCTTGCTCGCGGAATCCGCTGACGGCGACGCCCGTCGAGCGCTCAACCTGCTGGAACTGGCCGTACACTTGAGCCCAGGCGAGGTGATCGGGGCCGAGACCGTAGTCGAGGTAGTGGCCGGGACCCTGCGCCGCTTCGACAAGGGCGGGGACCTCTTTCACGACCAGATCTCGGCCCTGCACAAGTCAATCCGCGGCTCGGCCCCGGACGCCGCGCTCTACTGGCTGGCGCGCATGATCGACGGCGGCTGTAACCCCCTCTACATCGCCCGCCGCCTGGTCCACATGGCGAGCGAAGACATCGGCAACGCCGACCCCCGCGCCCTGGCCCTGGCAGTCGATGCCTGGGACACCCAGGAGCGCCTGGGCTCACCCGAGGGCGAACTGGCCCTGGCCCAGGCGGCCGTATACATGGCCTGTGCCGCCAAGAGCAACGCCGTCTATCTCGCCTGGAACGCCGCCCTGGCCGACGCCCGCGGCGGCGGCACCGCGCAAGTCCCGCCCCACCTGCGTAACACCCTCACCCGCCTCATGAAGGCCCTGGGCCATAGACGCGCCTACCGCTATGCCCACGACGAACCGGGAGGCTACGCCGCCGGCGAACACTATTTCCCCGAGGAACTGGGCGAGCGGCGCTACTACGAGCCCACCGACCGGGGGCTGGAGATCCGCATCCGCGAGAAGCTGGAGCGCCTACGCGCCCTGGACCGTGCGGCGCGTGGCGGCGGGAATTGACGCGAGCGCGAGGTCCGGGAACTGAAGTCCGCTTGCCCGGGGCCCGTAACGACCGACGCTCGGGGTCATTGGAACAAACCATTTGGGAAATCCGCCGCCCGTCACTATGTCTGATCGCGCAGGTCAAGCCCCCCACCCAACCGAGGACACCGTTATGGAACTCAAGGACAGCAAGACCGAGACCCATCTCAAAGAGGCCTTCGCGGGCGAGTCCCAGGCCAACTGCGGCTACCTCTATTTCGCCGCCAAGGCCGACGTGGAGGGCTATAACGACGTGGCGGCCGTATTTCGCTCCACCGCCGAGGGCGAAACCGGCCATGCCCACGGCAACGTGGAGTATCTGGAGATCGTCGGTGATCCCGCGACCGGTCTGCCGATCGGCCCCACCGCCGCCAACCTCAAAGCGGCCATCGTCGGCGAGACCCACGAATACACCGACATGTACCCCGGCATGGCCAAATCCGCCCGCGCCGAGGGCTTCGACGAGATCGCCGACTGGTTCGAGACCCTGGCCAAGGCCGAGCGCTCCCACGCAAACCGCTTCCAGAAGGCACTCGACCACCTAGAGTCCTGAGCGGCGGGTCGGGTCTCTCAGATGCTTGAGTCGAAGAGGCGCCTGGCGCCCCTCTTTTTTCTCGGTATCACAAGATCGGCCGCACGCAGCGTCGACAGCTCGCGCTGTTCGTTGGGTGCCCGCGCCGGCGATCGCGAGCGAGTTGCCAAGTTACATGGAATTATGGCATTTTTACTTGATGCGCGCCAAGCTGCTTTTTGAGGATAAGGCCGACTATCCGGATGGAGAAATCTTGGCGATGCGCATCCGGCGACTTGCCGGAGGCTGGCGCTGAGCGTCTCCACGGGCTCAAGTATAGCCTTTACTACGGCCGTGCCGGCGTTAGGCTTGTGGGCTACGATATACTCAGCTAATGCCAAATTTTCAGTTTCCTCACCGACAGGTTATTTCAAAGTTCTCCGTCAGCAAGGAGCGCAAGTCGCCTTAGTACTTACCCGAGTTGCTGAAGAAGTCTGCGCAGGCTTTGCGAAATCCGCCAAATGATTCGTAATACTTGTTATACAGAATTTGTCGCAAATAACGTAGACCCAGGTCGCGACGGCGTAGACTTGCTCAAGTTGCTGGAACAGGGCGATCGTTGAA